>DASWLB010000030.1:0-9329 GCA_036396315.1 Alphaproteobacteria bacterium | reverse complement strand
GAACGCCGCGTCGGGCAGCGCGTGGCCGCACAGGACGCGCCAGGTGCTGTCGGCCAGGCGCGTCATCGGCCGGGCCGCGATCGCCGCGCGGAACAGGGTCTCGCTCACCGCGCCGCCGCCCGCCGAAACCACCACCTCGGTTCGCACGCGGTTGCGGCCTGCCGGCGCCTGCGCCCGCTCCTCGACGACGTAGCCGGTATAGCGCAGCCGATCGGCGATGCGTGGCGCCAATGGAAATGTTTCCTCGAACGGGATCAGCGCCGGATCGCCGTGCACCAGGACGAGGTCGTAGTAGGCCTCGACGCGCTCCAGCATCTCCTCGACGCGCTCCGGCTTGTCGGGTTCGACCAGAATGTCGCGCACGGAGCACACGATGCGCGGGCGCGGCGTTTGCGCGCGCGCGGCCTCGAGCATCGGGATCAGCTCGAAGCGGAGCTGGCGGCGTCCGAACGGGAACAGCTCGGTGATCACCACGTCGGGCCGGGCGCGCGCGTACGCGTCCATCAGCAGGGCGCGGCGGCGGTCGCGGAACGCGTCGTCGATGACCTGGTCGCGTGAATCCACAAGAACCTTGAAGTACACGTCCACCGCGCGCACCGGCGGCAGCTGCACCAGGCGCGCCCCGCCGATCTCGAGTCCCGGAACCTCGTGCCCGCCGGTGACGAACGTGACGTCGAGCCCGGCGCGCGACAGCGCGCGCGCCAAAGTCGCGGCGCGCTTCAGGTGGCCGATGCCGAGCAGGTGCTGGACGTAGAACAGAACGCTCGGCGCCGCCGCGCTCATTCCCGCTCCAGACTCACGTTGAGCGTCTCGATCGCCAATCCGCCGTCGTCGTTGACGCGGAACAGGTGGACGCTCGCCCAATCCATGCGCACCGGCAGCTTGCCCACCATCTCCCAGCCGGTGGCGAGCGACAGCGCGGCGCGGATCACGCCCTGGTGGGTCACGGCGCCGACCGGCGCGCCGGCGGCGGCGACCTTCTCGATCCATCCGGCGAGGCGCGCCCGCACCTCGCGCGGGCTTTCCCCGCCGTGCGGCCGGAGGTCGAGCCCCTGCGCCGCGCGGCGCTCGAACTCGTCGCCGTAGCGCAGGATCAGCTCCTCGCGCCGCAGCCCCTCCCACGCGCCCCAATCCATTTCGCGCAGCAGCGGCTCGCTCGCGCAGTCGAGCCCGAGCAGCCGGGCCGTCTGGCGCGCCCGGGTCAGCGGGCTCGACACCCAGGCGAAGTCGCGGAGTTCTCCCGGCAGGCGCCAGCGCCGCACCGTGTCGAGCCCGGCCGCGCTCAGCGGGATGTCGGCGATCCCCTGCAGCCGGCGGCGCTCGTTCCATCCGGTCGGGCCGTGGCGGATGAAGGCGATGCGGGTCATGGCGCGGCGCCGACCGGCGAAGGCGACGCGATCCGGACGGCGCGGGCGATCGCGGCATCCAGCGCAGCCGCGGCGACGGCGACGGTGTGGTCGCGCGCGACGGTCGCCCGGGCGGCGTCGCCCATCCTTGCGCGCCGCGCCGGATCGGCGAGGAGCGCGCGCAGATCGTGCGCGAACGAATCGGCGTCGCCCTCGGGCGACAGCAGCCCGGTCTCGCCCTCGCGCACGATGTCGCCGACGCCGCCCACCCGCCCGGCGATGCATGGCAGACCCGCCGCCTGCGCCTCGAGGATCGCCATGCCGTAGGCCTCGCGCACGGCGGGCCAGACATACAAATCCGCGGCCGCATAGATCGCGGGCAGGCGCGCGGCTTGCATGCGGCCGGCGAATCGCACGCGTCCGCCGAACGCGGCGAAGACGGCCTCGACCTCCGCCCGCGCCGGCCCGTCGCCGACGATCAACAGCTGCCAGCCGACATCGCGCAGCGTTGCGAGCGCGTCGCCCAGCACGCGGTAGGACGCGAGCTTGTCGCCCGCCCGCATCATGCCGACCGCGAGCAGCAGCGGCAGGCCGGGCTCGAGGCCGTACGTCCCGATGAGACGCGCGCGATGCGCGGCGCGGCGGTCAGACGCGGCGGCGAACGGACGCGCATCGAGGAAGGGGCGGAGCGCGGTCAGCGCGACGCCGGGCCGCAGCAGCGGCCGCACCTGGGCGGCGTCGTTGGAGTTGAGCCCGATCACCGCGTCGGCGCGCCGGATCTGGCGCTCGGCGGCGGCGTGGCCGTGCGCCCAGCGTCCGGCCTTCTGCTTCGGCGCGAACGACGCCTCGGCGACGATATAGGGGATCGCGAGCGCGTCGGCGACGGCGGGGCCGAGCCAGTCGGGCGCCTTGTGGTACAGGTGATAGGTGAACCACGCCTCGGGCCGCGAGGCGTGCGGCGCGGCCCGGTAGCGCGCGATCAGCCGGCGCGCCGCGGCGCGGCCGCGCCGCTCGATCGCGGCCTGGTTCGCCGCATCACCGGCGCCGTCGCGGCTCCGGAAGCGCGAGGCGAGCGCGACCTCGTGCCCCGCTGCCGCGAGCGCGCGGATCAGCAGCCGCGCCATGTTGCGATCGCCCGACGGGCGCGCGCCGCCCGGCGGCTTCATCGGCGCATAGAAGGCGATGCGCATGCGCCTCGCTAGCGGACGCGCGCGGCGCGCAGCGGCGCCGCCGCGATGCCGAAGCGCTGCGCGATCGCGTCGATTCCGTCCTCGGCGCGGAACCGCTCGCGCACGCGGCGCTCCGCCGCCCTTCCGTGCGCGCGGCGGCGTTCGGGCGCCGCGATCAGCGTCGCGATCGCGCGGGCGAGCGCGGCGGGATCCTCGGGCGCGACCAGCAGGCCGGTCGTTCCGTCCTCGATCAGTTCGGGTACGCCCGACACGCGCGTCGCGACGCACGCGAGCCCCTGGCTCGCCGCCTCCATCAGCACGTTGGGCAGCCCGTCGCGGTCGCCGTCGCGCGCGACGCGGCACGCCAGCACGAACAGATCGGCGGCACGATAGCGCACGAGCAGCTCGTCCTGCGTCATCGCGCCGAGCCACGAGATGCGGTCGGCGATCCCGGCGCGCGCGGCGCGGCGCTTCAGCTTGGGCGACAGCGGCCCGCCGCCGACGTGCTGCAGCCGCCAGGCAACGTCGCGCGGCAAAAGCGCCAGCGCATCGATCAGCACGTCGTGGCCTTTCTTCTCGACCGTCCGCCCGACGGTCAGGATGGTCACGGGATCGCCCGCGTCGCGCCCGTCGCGCGGCGGACGCTCGCCGGGCGGCGGCGTGAAGCGCGCGAGGTCGATGCCGTGATACACGAGCGCCACCTTGTCTTCGCCGGGCGGCGCGAGCCGCGCAAGCTCGCCACGCGCGGCTTCGGAACAGGTCACCGCCCAATCGCAATCGGCGAGCTTCTCGCGCTTCTCCCAGTCGCGGATCGTCCAGATGTCCTTGGCGTGCGCCGACACGCTCCAGGCAAGGCCGCGCATCTGCGCGGCGTAGCGGGCGACCGAGGCCGGCGTGTGGATGAAATGCGCGTGCAGGCGGGCGACGTCGGGGGCAAGCTCGGCGGCGAGCACGGAGGCCTGGCCGAAGCGGCGCACCCGGTTGGGCGTCGGGTCGCGCGCGAGGTCGCGCAGGAAAGCGCCGAACGCCGCGCCGAATCCGGCGAGCCGCCGCGACGCGGCGATGCCGCGCAGGACGCGAAGCGGCTCGTGCCAGAGATATTCGGGCAGATACAGGACCGGCGCCGCGATCTCGCGATGAATCGGGTGCATCCCGTCGTCGGTCGGATGGCGCAGCGACACGATGCGGAGATCGAGGCCCAGCGCCTCGAGCCCGCGGATCTCCTGCGCGATGAAGGTCTCGGAAAGCCTCGGGTAGCCCTTGAGGACGATGGCGACGGGTTGCGCCACGGAGCGCTCAGCCGTGGCGCCCGCCGACGGCGACGCCGGCGAGCGCGGGCCCGCGCATCAGCTGGCCCGCCAGCCGGTCGACATTGGCGAGCCCGTCGAGCAGGCCCGGCAGCACGGTCTCGGACGGCCGCGCCTGCTGCGGCAGGGCGCGCAGCGCCGCTGCCATGACGCGCGCCTGGCGCGGCCCGTCGGCCGCCAGCATGCGCACGAGCCCCAACTCCTGGGCGCGGGCGGCGCGGATATATTGCTCGAGCCTCGGCCGCGTGCGCGGCACCAGGATCGCCGGCTTGTCGAACGACAGGATCTCGCAGAACGTGTTGTAGCCGCCCATCGCCACGACGCCGGCCGCCTTGGCCATCAGGGTCTCGATGCGCGCATCGAAGGTCAAGGTGCGCACGTTGGCAAGGCGCTCGGCGCGCGCGGCGAATCCCTCCTGGGATTCGGGTCTCATGAACGGGCCGAACACGATCAGGGCCGGGAACGGAATGCCGGGATCGCCCTCGTAGGCGCGCAGCACCCAGTCGATCAGCGCCTCGCCGTCGCCGCCGCCGCCGGCGGTGACGAGAAGGTAGGGCGCATCGAACGGCGGCGCGGATTTCTTGGCGTTCGGGCTGCGCGGCACGTTGCGGCGCAGATACCCCGTATAGATCATCTTCCGGCGCACCGAGCGCGGCACCACGATGTCGGCCAGCGGGTCGCATACCTCGTGCAAACCGTACACCCAGATCTCGTCGTACAGGTCGCGCAGCGCCGGCAGCACGTTCTTGCGCTCCCACTCGGGGCCGAGCAGGGCGGGCTCGTCCATCACGTCGCGCAGCCCGAGGACCAGCGGCGTGCCGCGGCCCTTCAGCATGGCGAGCGTGTCGGTCACCTCGCCGCGCAGCCCGAGCGGCTCCTTGTCCACGATGAAGATGTCGGGATCGAAGATGTCGGCGGTGTGCTGAATGATCGAGGCGCGGAGCGCGATGGTGTTCTCGATGTCGATGTGCAGCGACAGCGGCGTGTATTCGCCGTTGCGCAACTTGATCACGCCCGGAATGCGCACGAAATCCACCCGCGCGCGGAAGTCGTAATTGCCGACGATCGGCGACCCGGACAGGATCAGCACCGACATGCTGCGGTTGCGCTCGACCAGCGCATGCGCGATGGCCCGGCACCTGCGCAGGTGGCCGAGACCGAAGCTGTCATGGCTGTAGATTAGGACTCTCAGGTCCTTCCGCTGACTACTCACCGACGTCACGCCCCCCATCGGATCGTATGTTGGCCCGGACTATGGCATAGACGGGGCGGCTTCAAAAGCCGTTCCGCACGTTTGCGTGATGGCCGCGCCGCACCCCGACGGGGCGCCCCGCCAGGGCCGTGAGGCCGCTCGATCCTGTCGCGATCTCAATGGGATAGCAGGGCGCCCGGGGCCGCGCCGCCGGGCCGCGACGGCGCGCGAGAATTGGCATTTGCCGCGCCGGTCGGGGGTGTCGTAGAACTCGCCTGCGGCCCCTTTTCCGCGCGCCGCAGCGTGGCCCGGAGACCCGACGGCCCGTGGGAAAGAGCCTCTACCGATACGTCCTGCGCCACAGCCTGCGGCAGCAGATCCTGTTGACCTTGACGGCCGTCCTCTCGTTTCCGTTCCTCTACATGTTCTACGAGCTGCCCAAGACGATCGTGAACCAGGCGATCCAGGGCAAGAAGATCACCTTCCCGGTCGAGTTCGGCGGATTCAGCTTCGATCAGGTCGAATACCTGATGCTCCTATGCGCGGGCCTGCTCGCGCTCGTGATCGTCAACCAATCGTTCAAGTACCTCAACAACATCCAGCGCGGCCTGGTCGGCGAGCGCATGCTGCGCAGGCTGCGCTACGAGCTGTATTCGCGCGTCCTGCGCTTTCCGCTGCCGGCGTTCCGCAAGAAGTCCGCGGGCGAAATCATCGCCATGATCACGGCGGAGGTCGAGCCGCTCGGCGGCTTCATCGGCGACGCCATCGCGGTGCCGGTGTTCCAGGGCGGAACCCTCCTGGTCATTCTCGCGTTCCTGTTGTGGCAGAACGTGTACATGGCGCTCGCTGCGGTCGCGCTCTACCCGCTGCAGTTCTATTTGATCCCCAAATTGCAGCGCAAAGTGAACCGCCTCGCCAAGGAGCGCGTACGGCGCGTGCGCAACCTGTCCGACCGGGTCGGCGAGACGGTGGGCGGCATTGCCGAAATCCACGCCAACGGCACGGCGCGCTACGAGCTCGCCGACTTCTCCCACCGGCTGGGCGGCATCTACGAGGTCCGGTTCAAGATCTACCTCTGGAAGTTCGTCATCAAGTTCGTCAATAACACGATCAACCAGCTCGGCCCGTTCTTCTTCCTGCTGATCGGCGGCTATTTCGCGATCATGGGCCAGCTCGACGTGGGCACGCTCTTGGCCGCGATCGCGGCGCACAAGGACCTCGCCGCGCCGTGGAAGGAGCTGCTCGCCTACTACCAGCAGCGCGAGGACGCGCGCATCAAATTCGAGCAGGTGATCGAGCAGTTCGAGGTGGCGGGCATGCAGCCGCACGAGGCGCTGGTCGCCGATCCGGGGCCCGACGTGCCGCTCAAGGGCGACGTGCAGGGGAACAACGTCGCCTTCGTCGACGATTCCGGCAACCCGGTGATCGAGGGCGCGAACTTCCGCTTCGGCATCGACCGGCACGCGGCGATCGTCGGCGATTCGGGCAGCGGCAAGGACGCGCTCGCGCGCCTGATCGCCCGCCAATACCAATGGTCCTCCGGCACGCTGCGTGTCGGCGAGGTCAATCTCGCCGCCCTGCCGGAGGCTTTCCTCGGCAAGCACATCGGCTATGTCGGCGAAGCGGCCTACCTGTTCTCGGCCGGCGTGCGCGACAATTTGCTTTACGGGCTGCGCCAGCGCCCGGTCGGCGAGGCTGTCGGCGCCGGGGGCGCACAGCGCGAGCGGTATCGGCGGGAAGCCGCGGCGTCGGGCAACTCGACCGACGATATCTTCGCGCAGTGGGTCAATTTCGCGGGCGCCGGCGCGGACGGCGAGGCCGAGGCCGTGCGCCGCGCGATCGAGGTGCTCGGCGTCGTCGACATGGACAGCGACATCTACCGCATGGGGCTGCGCGGGCGCATCGATCCCGAGACGCGTCCCGACCTCGCGCGGCTTTTCCTCGAGGCGCGCGCGGCGCTGCGTTCGCGCTTGGCCGATCCCGAAATCGCGCCACTGGTCGAGGTGTTCGACGAGAACCGCTACAACGCGAACGCGACCCTGGGCGAGAACCTGTTGTTCGGCACTCCGGTCGGCGCATCGTTCGACATGGACCGGCTCGCCGAGCACCCCTACGTGCTCAAGGTGATCGAGGAGGCGGGCCTCGCCGCGCACCTGCTCGAGGCGGGATCGCGCATCGCTTCGACCATGATCGAGCTGTTCGCCGACCTGCCGCCGAGCCACGAGTTCTTCGAGCAGTTCAGCTTCATCCGCTCCGACGACCTGCCGGAATACCAGGCGCTGGTGAACCGCATCGGGCGCGAGGGGCTCGGCGACGCCTCGGCGGAAGACCGCACGATGCTGCTCTCGCTGCCGTTCCGCCTGATCGAGGCGCGCCACCGCCTGGGCGTGATCGACGCGGCGATCCAGGAGCGCGTGCTCGCGGCGCGGCGCATCTTCGCTGGGAACCTGACGCCGGCGCTCAAGGGCGCGGTCGAGTTCTTCGATTCCTCGCGCTACAACGCGGCGGCGACCATCCAGGACAACATCCTGTTCGGCCGCATCGCCTACGGCCAGGCGCGGGGGGCGGAACGCGTCGCCACCCTCGTCGGCGACGTGATCGAGGCGCTGGGCCTGCGCCGCGCGGTGCTCGAGGTCGGGCTCGAATTCCAGGTCGGCATCGGCGGCAGCCGGCTTTCGGCCGTGCAGCGCCAGAAGCTCGGCCTCGCGCGCGCCATCCTGAAGCGGCCCGACCTGATCGTGCTCGGCGACGCGCTGGCCGCGTTCGACGCCGTGACGCAGCGCCGCATCCTCGACAACGTGCGGCGCGAATTCCAGGGGCGTGGCGTCCTCGTCACCTTGAACACGATCGAGGACGCGGACGGATTCGACATGGCGATCGTGATGCGCGACGGGCGGGTGGTCGAGTCCGGCCACCCGTCGGGCCTGTCGGGCAAGAAGGCCGGTCCGACCGCGCTCAGCGCCGCCAAATAGGCGCCGGTCGGGAAAGGGGGAATAGGTGAGTCTGAACGAGGAAGTCGATCTCCTGAAGAAGATACCGCTGTTCGCGAAGATCGAGCCGTCGAAGCTCAAGCTGCTCGCCTTCGCGAGCGAGCGGCTCAAGTTCCAGGCGGGTCAGGCGCTGTGCCAGCAGGGCGACGTCGCCGACACCGCCTACATCATCATCGACGGCGAGGCCGACGTGACCGTCGAATCGCCCGCGGGCGAGATCTGGGTCGCCAAGCTCGGCAAGAACGACCTGGTGGGCGAGATCGCGATCCTGATCGACGTGCGGCGCACCGCCACGGTGCGCGCGGTGAGCGACGTGACGACGCTCGCCATCTCGAAGGAGCTGTTCTATCGCATGGTGACCGAGTTCCCCCAGATGGGGGTCGAGATCATGCGCGAGCTCGCGCGCCGGCTCGAGGCGACCACCGCGCAGCTGCGCGAGGCGCGGTCGCGCCAGCCGGCCTGAGGGGAAGCCCACAGGGCTAGAGCGGCAGCCGTGACATTGCAGCACAGACGCCTCCCATTGCAGGCACGATTATCGCATAAGACTTCCGTTCGTCCTGAGGAAGCCGGGCGCAAGGCGCCGGGCTGTCTCGAAGGACGAACGGATTTTTTCTTGCATGCGACAACCCTGCCCTTGCAGGGGGAGGCGAAGCGGACGCCATGAGCCGCCTCGATTCCTTCATCCGCCGCGTCATGGCGCAGCGCGCCTGCCTCGATGCGGCGGCGCGCCTGATCGAGAACGTTGCGGGCCCGGTGCTCGAGCTCGGTCTCGGCAACGGGCGCACCTACGACCATCTGCGCGAGCGCCTGCCCGGCCGCGAGATTTTCGTGTTCGACCGGCGCGTAGCGGCGCACCCGGAATGCGTCCCCGACGCGGCCCATCTCGTGCTGGGCGATGTGCGCGAAACCCTGCCGTCGGCGCTCGCGCGCATCGGCAAGCCGGCCGCGCTCGTCCATTGCGACGTCGGCACCGGCGTGCAGGGCGACAATGTCGCGCTCGGGCGCTTCCTCGGGCCCGCCCTCGCGCCGCTGATGGCGAAGGGCGGGATCGTCGTCTCCGACCAGAGCCTCGACGTGCCGGGCTGGACCGCGCTCGCGCTGCCGCCCGAGGTGCGGGCGGAACGCTACTTCATGTATCGCGCGGGCTGAGGCGCGCCGCGGCCTTGGCGCGCGGGCCCGCGGCGATCTCCATCGCCTCGCCCTGAAGCCGCTCCACCGCGCGGGCGACGCGGCACCAGAACTGGCGGGCGGCAAGCTCGCCCGCGCTCCGGCACAGCGCCACGCGGTACAGCGCTTCCTCCTCGGCGGAATCGCCGTAGGAATCC
>DASWLB010000029.1:0-7075 GCA_036396315.1 Alphaproteobacteria bacterium | reverse complement strand
TCGGGTGCAAGCGCCTACAATGCGAAGCTCGCCGAGCGCCGGGTCGCCGCGGTGCGCGAGTTCATCCAGCGCTGGGGCGTCAAGGACGTCCAGTTCCAGGTGTCCTCGGCGGGTGAAGCGAACCCGGCGGTGCGCACGGCGGATGGCGTGCGCGAGGCGCGCAACCGGCGCGTCGACGTTCGCGTCGTTCCGTAACACTCGGGTTCGCACGGGCCGGAAGTCGGGAGGAGCCGATGATCGGTGGTCTGGCGATCGCTGTTGCCGCAGCGCTTATCGTTCCGGCGATGGCGCAGGCGCAATTGCCGGGCGGCGCGCTCGAACAGGGACGGGGGCTTCTCGATCGGTTCGGGACGGGCACGAGCCCGGGGTCGGGGACGACCACGGCCGCTCCCGCAGGCCAGCCGAGCAACGCGGAGATCGGCTCCGGCCTCAAGGAGGCGCTCCGGGTGGGCACCGAGCGCGTCGTCGGATCGCTCGGCCGAACCGACGGGTTCAACGCGAGCCCCGACGTGCATATCCCGTTGCCGGGCACGCTCGCCCGCGTCAAGCAGGTGCTCGCGCGCGTCGGCGCGAGCGGGCTCGCCGATGACCTCGAGCTCCGCCTCAACCGCTCGGCGGAAGCCGCCGTGCCGAGGGGCAAGCAGCTGTTCTGGGACGCCATCGAACAGATGACGTTGGACGACGTCCGGAAAATCTACGACGGCCCGAAGGACGCGGCGACGCAATATTTCCGCGGCAAGATGTCGGCGCCGCTCGCGACCAGCATGCGCCCCATCGTCGACCAGGAGCTGGCGAGCGCGGGCGCGGTTCAGGCCTATGACCGCATGATCGGCCAGTATAAATCGGTACCGTTCGTGCCCGATGCGAAGGCCGACCTCACCCAGCACGTGCTCGAAAAGGCGATCGACGGCGTGTTCCTGTATCTCGGTCGGGAAGAGGCTGCGATCCGCGAAAATCCGGCCAAGCGCACGACGGCGCTGCTGCAGAAGGTGTTCGCCAGCCGGTGACTTGCATGGAGACGCAGTTTTCGCCGCCGGCCGCCGGGCCGAGAATAGGGCGGCACCTGCCGCAAACCCGCCACAGTCGCGGCGATGATTGGATATTCGGGGACGCGGACACTATGTCACGGGAACCGCTCGTCCTGAGGGGAGCTCGACCATGAAGAAGTTCCTGATCGGCCTCGGTGCACTAGTTGTGGTGCTGATCGCCGCCGCGCTGGTCGTGCCGGCGCTGATCCCGGTCGATACCTACAAGGGCCAGCTGCTCGCCCAGATCGAGGAGGCGACCGGGCGCAAGGCGCGGATCGACGGCGAGTTCGGCTTCTCGATCCTGCCCAACCTCGAATTCACCGCGGGCAAGGTTGCGCTCGCCAACGCCCAGGGCGCGCAGCCGGCGGACATGGTGGCCCTCGACCGGCTCAATGTCCGCATCGGTCTCTTGCCGTTGATCGGCGGCAACGTCGTCATCGATTCGTTCGTGCTCGAGAAGCCGGTGATCTCGTTGTCGGTGGATCGCAGCGGGCGGCCGAACTGGCAATTCGAAACCAAGCAGGCCGCGCCGAAGCCCGGCGAGGCGGCCGCTCCCGCCGGCGGTGCGGGCGGCGGGCCGGGTCTTTCCGGCCTTACGCTCGGCGATGTGCGCATCGTCGACGGCAAGCTCTCCTATTCGGACGCGCGCTCGGGCGACAAGCAGGAGATCGATGCGATCAACATGAAGGTTTCGCTGCCGTCGCTGTCGAGCCCGATGAAGGCCGAAGGGTCGCTCGTCTGGAACAAGGAGAAGGTGACGCTCGCGATGGACATCGCGAACCCCAACGCCTTCCTCGACGCCAAGGCGACCGACATAGCGGCGAGCGTTTCGTCCTCGCCGGTCAAGCTGTCGTTCAAGGGCAACGCGCAGAACGACAAGGTGATGAAGGCGAAGGGCTCGGTCGATCTCGACGTGCCGTCGGTGCGCAAGCTCGCCGATTGGGCGGGCAGCCCGCTCGATGCGCCGGGCAAGGGGTTCGGGCCGCTCAAGATCGCGGGCAACGTCGATCTCGACGGCCAGAAGATCGCGTTCCGCGAAGCGCGGCTCGCCTTCGACGAGATCAAGGGCACCGGCGACTTCCGGTTCGACGGATCGGGCCAGCGGCCCTATGCCAACGCCAAGCTCGCGCTCGAGACGCTCGACTTGAATCCATACATGCCGCCCGAGGGCGCGAAACCGGCCGCGCCGGCACAACCGGCGCCGGCCCAGGGCGGCGCCGCGTCGGAAGGCTGGAGCGACGATCCGATCGATTTCTCCGGGCTTCGCGCGGCCGACGCCGATCTCAACCTCACGGTCGGCGGTCTTTTGGCGAAGAAGATCAAGGTCGGCAAGTCGCACATCGGCGTCGCGCTGAAGAACGGCCGGCTCGTCGCCGACCTCACCGAAATGGCGCTCTACGGCGGCAACGGGAAGGCGAAGATCGTCGCCAACGCGGCCGAGCGCATCCCGGCGATCGGGTTGAGCTTCGACCTGTCCGGATTGCAGGCGAACCCGTTCCTGTCGGATGCGATCGACCTCGACCGGCTCGAGGGCACGGCCAACGCCGCGATCGACGTGCAGGGCCGCGGCGCTTCGCAGCGCCAGATCGTCTCCTCGCTCGACGGCGCGGGGAAGGTGCAGTTCCTCGACGGCGCCGTGCGCGGCATCAACCTGGCCGCGATGGTGCGCAACATCCAGGGCGCGTTCCTCGATCCCGAGGCGCGCAAGCAGCAGAAGACCGACTTCGCGGAGCTGGGCGGGACCTACACGATCAAGAGCGGCATCCTGACGAACCAGGATCTCGAGCTGAAATCGCCGCTGCTGCGGGTCGCCGGCAAGGGCACGGTCAACCTGCCGCAGCGGACCGTGAACTACCGTGTCGAGCCCAAGGCGGTGGCCTCGACCACCGGCCAGGGCGGCGCGTCCGACGTGTCGGGCATCATGGTGCCGGTGATCGTCGAGGGGCCGTGGGACAACCTCAGCTACAAGCCGGATCTCGCGGGTGCGATCGGCGGTGTCGCGCGCGAACGCGCGCTCGAGCAGTTGCAGCGCGTCGTCCCCGGCGGCGCGACCGGCACTGGCAGCGGCACTCCGAGCAGCCCGACGCCGAGTCTGCCGGTCAATCCCGGCGACACGCTGCGGCGCATGCTCGGCCGCTGATCTCAACCGGCGTGCTCGCGAGGATTTGATGCGCCAGCTTGCCGTCGTGGCGATGGTCGCAAGCATCGCTGCGGGGTGCGCCTCGTACGAACCGGCAATCCCGCCCAGCATCGCGCTCGCGAACGTCGAGCTGGTGAGGCCCGGACTGCTGCGCCAGGACCTGGTGCTCGACCTCCGGATCGGCAACCCGAACAATTTCGACATTCCGATCGACGGGTTGACCTTCCGGCTCGACATCGACGGCCAGCCGTTCGCGGAGGGCTATTCCAACCAGCGGCTCACCGTGCCGCGCCTGTCCGAGGTTTCGATCCCGGTCGCGGCGACAACCGACACGTTCGCCATCGTCCGCCAGATCATGTCGCTCGGCGACCGGCAGGAGATCCGTTACCGCATGCACGGTTACGCCTACATCGCGGAGCTCGCCGGCTCGCGCCGCATTCCCTACGAGCGCGAGGGCACGCTGTCGCTCGATCCCGGCACGCGGCGCCCCGCGCCCGGAATCACGCCGGACCGGCTGCTGCTCGTCCCGCTCTGAACGGCGTCGGTTGCGAGGGCGCCGTTCACGCCGCACGGGGCTTGCGCATGAACGCGTCGTAAAGCACCCAGGTCAGGAACACCGGCGCGCCGACCGCAGCCGCAGCGAGGAACGGCTCGAGGAATCCGAGCCAGGTGATCGGGCCGACGACGTACAGCGTGTCCTCGATCTCGAACCCGCCGCGCACGGCCTGGCGGATCGCGGCCCGCCCGTCGCGCCATTCGACCCAGAGCCGGGTCGCGAAGATCGCGGCGACGGCAAGGCCTGCGACGATGCCGGCCGGCACATCCCACGGATCGAGCCAGGATTCCTCCGGCCCGATTCCGATGCCGACGAAAAGGGCGCAATAGGTGACGAGCGCGGCAACGTGGTCGAAGTAATGGCCGAACTCGCTGGTGCGTCCGGTGAGACGCGCCAGCTCGCCGTCGAAGTGGTCGAGCCAGGCGGCGAGGATGAACAGCCCCGCGCCCCAATGCGCCCAGGTCCCGCCGAGCGCGATCAAAGCCGCGGCGCCGAGGCCGGCGATCAGGCTGATGAGCGTGACCTGGTTGGGCGTGATCGGGGTGCGCGCGAGCGGCCGCACCAGGATGCGGGCGAGCCGCTGGTCGAGCGCTGTGGCGTGCGCCGCCGCGGGCCCGGGCGGGGGCAATGCTGCTCCGCTCTCTCCCTGTATCGCGCGTTCCGTCACACGCCCTCGAACACGTCGGCGAAGTCCTCGAGCATCTCGGGATGGCCCTCGCGGATGTGGATCGCGAAGTTGTTGTAGCCCATGTCGCGGAACGCCCGCAGCCGCTCCTGCAGCTCGGGCTTGGTCGCCGTGAAGGTGAGCGCCCGGATCAGCCCTTCGGTGCAGACCTCCTGCTCCTCGGGCCGGAGGAACATCAGGTGGCCGCGGTGATTGGTGAGGTAGCGCGCGTCCGCCGGCTCGTACTTGAGGTAGATCTGGCGGTAGCGCTCGAGCAGCGGCATGAGCTGCGGCGGCGGGCGCCGTCCGATGTCGCCGAACTCCTCGGCCTCGACCAGGTTGTGCAGCGCGATGGTGGCGTGCGGACCGGCCTGGACGCGGGCGCGCGGGCTGTCGTAGGCCTCGCCGTCCTTGAGCACGCAGCCGCCCGAGATCGCGGTCGAATGCATCTTCGCGGGATCGCGCCCCGCCTCACGCCAGGCCTTATGGATGTCGGTAATGCCGGCGCGCGCGTGCTCGACGCCGGAGGTGGCGAAGATCCAGTTCGCGCCGAGTTCGGCCGTGAGCTTCCGCCCGCGCGGACCGAGCGCCGAGATGTGCAGCGGGATCGGGTCCTTGATGTTGAACACGCCGATCTCGGGGTTGAGGAAGCGGATCTTGCGCCGCTTGTCCTCGAACTCCCATTCGAGCGTCTCGCCCGCGAGCAGGCCCTGCACGATGCGGATGTATTCCTTCATGTCGGCGAGCTTGACCGGGCCGAGCCCCATGGCGCGGCGCGCGGTATAGCCGGTCGAGATGCCGAAATCTATGCGGCCCGGCGCGAGCGCGTTCAGCGAGGCGAGCGCCGAAGCCGCGACCGGCGCGATCCGGTTCGACGGGATCAACACCCCGGTGCCGAGCCGGATCTTCGAGGTCTGCATCGCACACGCGGCGAGCGCCACGAACACGTCGGCGTTGAGCATATGCGTGTCGTACAGCCATGCGCGGGTGTAGCCGAGCTCCTCCGCCCGCTTCACCACCTTCCACGAATGGGCGGAAGTGGCGAGGTTGATGCCGTAATCCATGCAACGCCTCCCGATACGCTGTCCTTGTATGCGGCGCCCGCTATTTCGCCGGCTGGAGCGCGGGCCGCCGGGCGAAGGCGGGTGCGATCTCGGCCATGAACCGGTCCATCTGCTTCAGCACCGTCGCGTGCGGCTTGAGCCCGTGGTTGAAGTAGAGGATGACCTCCTCGATGCCCGCTTCCTCGACCCGCTTGAGCGCATCCACGATCTGCTGCGGCGAGCCCAAGAGGATCGAGCCTTCGTCGAGGTCCTCCTTCTGCAGCACCGAGAGCTTCTTGTAGATGTCGGCGTAGTACTGCATCGAGGGCGGCAGCTTGCCCGTATCGGCCGAGCGCGGCGGGCGCATGCCGGAGAAGGTGAAGTAGCGGATCAGGCAGTCGCGCCCGTACTCGACCTCGGCCGGAGTGTCGCCGATGTGGATGAAGTAGCTGCACTTGGCCTTGCCCGGCGTGGTTCCGGCGGCCGCGCAGGCGCTGCGATAGGCGGCGACCGCAGCGGTCAGGCTGCCGAACACCATGCCCGCCGCGAACGGTGCGAAGATGATGTTCCAGCGGCGCTTGGCCGCGATGTCCATCGAATAGCGCGAGAAGCAGGCGATCGTCGGGGTGAAGGGCTTCTGCGCCGGCTTCGGGATCACCTCGATGTTCTGCGCCGAATAGAAGCGGCCCGAGAACGAGAACGCGCCCGGCTCGGTCCAGCAGCGCCACAGGAGATCTACGCCTTCCTCGAACATTTCCGCGGAAAGCTGGAAATCCGCGCCGAACGCGGCGTATTCGAACGAATCGTACCCGCGCCCCATGGCGAACTCGACGCGTCCGCCCGAGATCTGGTCGAGCGTCGCCCATTCCTCGGCCACGTG
The DNA here is from genome assembly GCA_036396315.1 of Alphaproteobacteria bacterium. GTDB lineage: Bacteria > Pseudomonadota > Alphaproteobacteria > MPNO01 > DASWLB01 > DASWLB01. The sequence goes on along the minus strand of DASWLB010000029.1, from coordinate 764 downwards.
AATCGGGTGGTGCAGCGGCAAAGCCACCACGGCCGGCGCCAAACGCACGCGCGGCGCGACCGCGGCGATGTTGGCGAGCAGGAGGGACGGCGTCGGAATGCAGCCGCGGCGGTTGAAATGATGCTCGCCGATCCAAACCGAGCCGAGCCCGACGCGGTCGGCATGTGCGGCTTCCGCCACGATGTCGCGCAACAGCTGCCCGGGCGTTCGGGGGTTGTCGGGATATCGGTTGTCGCTGAGCGTGAAGTACCCGAACTCCATGGCGCGGCCTCCGACCGGTTCGCATCATCTTATCGCCTTTCGCGCGCGGCCGCGCAACGGTCGGGGCCAGCCTTGCCCGCAGCAAATGTGGCCGATAGCATCGCTTCCGAATGAAACGGGAGGATGCGATGGCGAAGCCGGTCCGCCGCGTGGTCACGGGCCACGACGCGCGCGGCAAGGCCGTCGCGCTGATGGACGCGGCGTCGCCCCACGTGCTGCGCTATGAGACGGGAGGCTTCACGGCGACCATGCTGTGGCAGACGGCGGAGATGCCGGCCGCCTTCGCCGCCGGGCGCGACCGCGCCGCCGACCAGAAGGGCGTCGTGCCGCCGCCGCGCGGTTCGGTGCTCCGCATCGTCGAGTTCCCGCCGGAGGACCCGCGCCGCGTCGCCGCGCTCACCCACCGCGACGTATTCCGCGGGCTGGTGGCGCCCGACGAAAGCCTCGGCCCCGCGCGCCACCCCTTCATGCACCGCACCGACACGGTCGATTACGGAATCGTG
>DASWLB010000028.1:0-1686 GCA_036396315.1 Alphaproteobacteria bacterium | reverse complement strand
AGCGTCTGGGTCAGGTCGCCGTTGCCTTCGTTGGTGACGATGACGGTCGAGCCGGTCTCGGCGATCAGGAAGTTGGCCCCGGTGATGCCGACCTCGGCCGAGAAGAACGAGCGGCGCAGCATGGCGCGCGCTTCGTCGAGGATCTCGCGCGGCTCGTCGAGCTTGCGATCGGGCGCCAAGCCCGGCGCCGCGTGGTGCGCGCGGAACGTCTCCGTCCACTGGCGCTTGACCAGGTGGACGGCCGGCGCGGTGATGTGGGATGGCGGCTCGCCCCGCAGCTGGATGACATATTCGCCGAGGTCGGTCTCGACCGCGCGGATGCCGTTCGCCTCGAGGTGGTCGTTGAGGGCGATCTCCTCGCCGATCATCGACTTGCCCTTGGTGACGGTGCGCGCCCCCGCCTCGCGGCAGATGGCCAGCACGGCATCGCGCGCTTCGGCCGCCGTCGCGCACCAATGCACCCGCCCGCCGGACTTCGCGACGTTGTCCTCGAACCGCTCGAGGTAGTAGTCGAGGTTGGCGAGCACGTGGTTCTTGAGATCGCGCGCCTCGTCGCGCAGCGCCTCGAACTCGGGCAGGCGCTCGACCACCTGGATGCGTTTCGCGCGGAAATCGTTTTTGAGCTTCAGCAGCGCGCGCTGCAGGTCGGGGTTGGCGATGCCCCGCGCCGCGCCGTCCTTGAAGGCGTGGCTCGTCGGCTGCATCGCGGTTCAGCCCCGCCCCACCGTCTCGGGTTCGCCGATCGCCGGATCCTCGCCCATGCCGGCGAGGACCTCGGCCACGTGGCGCACCCGCACCTTGGAGCCGGCGCGGTGCAGCTTGCCCGCGAGATGCATCAGGCAGCCCAGGTCGCCGGCGAGCAGGTGGGCGGCGCCCGAGGCCTCGAGCTCGCGCAGCTTGTCGGTGGCGAGCGCGTCCGACACCGTCGGGTACTTGACGCTGAACGCGCCGCCGAAGCCGCAACAAATCTCCGCCCCCGGCAGTTCCTTGAGCTCGAGCCCGGCGACGCGGCCCAAGAGCCGCCGCGGCTGGCGCTTGACGCCCAATTCGCGCAGCCCCGAGCAGCAATCGTGATAGGCGGCGCACCCGTCGAGCCGCGCCTCGATGCGGTCGAGCCGCATCACGTCGGTGAGGAACGAGACGATCTCCCAGCTCTTGGCGGCGAGCGCCTCGGCGCGGGCGCGCATCGCGGTCTCGGCCGCGAACAGTCCCGGATAGTGGCGGCGGATCATGCCGGCGCACGACCCCGAAGGGGCGACCAGGTAGTCGAACCCGGCGAACGCCTCGACCACCTGCGCCGCGATCTTCGCCGCGTCGCGCCGGTCGCCGCCGTTATAGGCCGGCTGGCCGCAACAGGTCTGGATGGGCGGCACCTCGACCCGGCACCCGGCTTGCTCCAGCAGCCTGACCGCGGCGAAGCCGATGCGCGGGCGGAACAAATCGACCAGGCAGGTGACGAACAGCCCGACCCGCGGGGATCGGGGGGCCTCAGCTTCCGCCATCGGGACGCATCCCCATTCTTGCCCTCGCGGCACAATGGCCGGTGCGTCCGATCATGGCAAGGGTGGGGCGACTGTCGGAATTCTTTACAACGATTTCCGCAAATTCCGGCACGCTGTGTCGGAAAATTTTACAACTGGCTCGTCGTGCGCCGAACGCGATCACGGTCTCGTGTTGAAATTGCAA
>DASWLB010000027.1:0-2030 GCA_036396315.1 Alphaproteobacteria bacterium | reverse complement strand
GAGTTCGCCACACCGCGCCGCACCGAGATCGTCGACCAGGAGTTCGAGCAGGACATCGAGGACCTGATCCAGCACGAGGACGTGGTCGTCACCGTGACGCACCAGGGCTACATCAAGCGCGTGCCGCTCTCCTCCTACCGGGCGCAGCGCCGCGGCGGCAAGGGCCGCGCCGGCATGGCGACCAAGGAAGAGGATTTCGTGAGCCGGGTGTTCGTGTGCGACACCCATGCGCCGCTCTTGTTCTTCTCCTCGCGCGGGCTCGTCTACAAGCTCAAGACCTATGCCGTTCCGGAGGGCTCGCCCCAGGCGCGCGGCAAGGCGCTCGTGAACCTCCTGCCGCTCGAGGAGGGCGAGCACATCACGACCTTGATGCCGATGCCGGCCGACGAGGCGAGCTGGGACAAGCTGCACGTCATGTTCGCGACCGCGCGCGGCCACGTGCGGCGCAACAAGCTGTCCGACTTCACCAACATCCAGTCGGGCGGCAAGATCGCCATGAAGTTCGAGGGCGAGGATTCGGGCGACCGCATGATCGGCGTCGCCGTTTGCAGCGACAAGCAGGACGTGCTCCTGGCCACCCGCAGCGGCAAATGCATCCGCTTCGCGGTCGACGACGTGCGCGTGTTTTCCGGCCGCAACTCGACCGGGGTGCGCGGCATCAAGCTCGCCGACGGCGACCAGGTGATCTCGATGTCGCTCCTCGCCCACAACGAGGTCGAGATCGAGACACGCGACGAATATCTGCGCGCGGTCGGCGCGCAGCGCCGCCTCGCCGGCGCAGACTACGAGGGGCGCGACGAGGACAGGGCGCACGACGAGGCGCTCGCCGCGCGCCTCAAGGAAGCGCAATTCGCGAAGATGGCGCAGGCGGAGGAGTTCATCCTCGCCGTCACCGAGCGCGGCTATGGCAAGCGCACCTCGGCCTACGAATACCGCATCACCGGGCGGGGCGGGCAGGGGATCGTCAACATCGACACGTCGGAGCGCAACGGCGCCGTCGTCGCCGCCTTCCCGGTCGAGGAATCCGACCAGCTCGTGCTCGTCACCGACGGCGGCCAGCTCATCCGCACCGGGGTGGACGAGGTGCGCATCGCCGGCCGCGGCACCCAGGGCGTCACGCTGTTCTCCGTGGGCGAGACCGAGAAGGTGGTCTCCGTCGCCCAGGTGCGCGAGGTCGCCAACGGCAACGGCGAGCGGACCGCCTGACCCGCGCCGCTTTCCCAGGACCGCACGCCGCGACATAATGGGCCCCGGAACGCGGCCGGAGACGCCGCGGATCGGAGGGAACGCCCATGAACGTCGACGTCCACGCCCACGCCTTCGGAGCCAAGTTCCGCGCCGCCGCCGAGGCGATCGGCGGGTCGGCCGGCCGCGCCGGCGAGGAGTTCCGCGAGCGGCCCTATCCCGAAGAATGGTTCTCGCCCGACAACGCGCTGCGCGACATGGACGCCAAGGGCTTCGACATGCGCATCGTGTCGCACAGCCCGGACGTCGCGCCGTATTCGCCGGCCGAGCAGGTGGACCTCGCGCGCCGGATCAACGACGAGATGATCGAGCTCGCGCGCGCCCATCCCGACCGGCTGCGCGTGCTGGCGAGCCTGCCCTTCGGCGACGTCGCGGCGAGCGTGAAGGAGCTCGACCGCATGGCGGGCGCCACGGAGATGGTCGGCGTGTTCATGCGTTCGAACATCGGCGGCGTCTCGCCCGCCGATCCCAGGTTCGAGCCGATCTGGGCCAAGATCGACCAGCTTCGCATGCCGGTCGTCGAGCACCCGGCCTATCCGCGCTTCGCCACCGAGCTCAAGGACAACAACAACGCGGTCATCATGGGCTACATGTTCGACACCCAGATGATGCTGGTGCGCCTCATCCAGGCGGGCATCTTCGAGCGCTACCCGAACTTCCCCTTCGTGGTCGCGCACACCGGCGCGGGCATCCTCGACCTCCTGCAGCGGCTCGACCGGTCGTCGGCGCGCAACCCGAACGTGAAATCCAAGATCTCGAAGCCGTTCAGCGCCTACGTGAAGCAG
>DASWLB010000026.1:0-9080 GCA_036396315.1 Alphaproteobacteria bacterium | reverse complement strand
ATGGACATGCCGACGAGGAAGCGTACTTCGAAGAGCAAATGGGTTGATCCGGACGACGCGCCGCACCTCACCCGAGAGTGGTTCGAGCACGCCGAACTGCGCGAGGGCGACAAGGTGATCCGGCCCGGCAGGCCGCCGATCGCCCATGCCAAGGAAGCGGTCAGCATCCGGCTCGATCCGGACGTGCTCGCGCACTACCGCGCGACGAGTCCCGGTTGGCAGTCGCGCATCAACGAGGCGCTGCGCAAGGCGGCGAAGCTGAAGGCGCCTGCCTGAGGCGGGGCGGCCGCATCCGCCGACCCGATCGCGGCGGCGCCGACGTGCGTCGCTAGCCTGTCGACGCACCGCGCAAGGGGTTCAGGAAATCGAGCCCGGCGAATTCCCGCGCGTTGTCGGTGACGATGACGCAGTCGTTCGCCGCGGCGGTCGCGGCGATGATCATGTCGAGCGCGCTGCGCGGCCGGCCGGTGGAAGCTCCATCCGCCATGAACCGCGCCAACACGAGCGCCGCCGCCTCGTCGAAGGGAAGCACGCGACCGGCGAACAAGGCTTGCGGTCCCTCGGGTCCTGCGAACCACCGCTCGAGCTGTGTGCGCCGCCGCCCTGCCGGCGTCTCCAGAACGCCGCGCCGCACCTCGGCGACGGTCAGCGCGGAAATGAACAAATCGTCGTCGGACTGCGCGGCCATCCACCCGACGAGGGACTCGGACGGGACGGGCTTGACGACATTGCTGATGATGTTGGTGTCGAGCAGGTAGCGCGTCACAGCTCCACCTTGCGACCGGTCTCCCGCGCGCGGCGAAGGTCGAGACCGGCGCCGACGAGCGGCGAACGCCGCAACGCCGCGAGAATGCCGCCCGTGCGCGGAGGCTCGCCGGCAAGTTGCTTAGCGAGCTCGGCGCGGAGCCGGCCGGCCTCCGCATCGTTGCGGGCAAGCCGCCTGGCCACGGCGCGGATGAGGGCGCGGTCGGCCCCGAGCCCCAGAACCTCGAAGCGGGTCATCCCCCGCTTCCTGAGTCGGATGCGGTAGTTCCGCACGGCTCGCTTCTGCGCGGCGTCGACCATGGCGGTCTCCAGGCGATTTCCAGTAATATACCCGGTTATAGATCGCGTCGCAAGACGGTGCGTCGCGACCGTCGAGATGCTGTGGGTTGAAAAAAATGGAGCGGGCGAAGGGATTCGAACCCTCGACCCCAACCTTGGCAAAGCAGTAACACGAAACCAAGCCGACTAGAAACTGCGTAAATTCAACCACATACGCTCCCGCACTCCATCCTCATTTTCGCGGTTTGTGGTTGGTTTGGGGTTCGTCTGCGTTCAAAATTGGCAACATTTGGCAACAGGACGCTTGTTTCGGAATAGCAGCCCGCCTCGGCCTTCGCCCTCACGCTCACGAGACCATCGAGCTCATCTCTCCTAGTGACTTAATACTGCGGCGCGCTGACATGACAGGCGGTCGGTCAGCTTAGCGCCACATAGCTCAAATTACTGCGTCGAATGTCCGCTTTGCGGGCCAACTCCGGCGTGCGTCGCGCACGCTCAGAACAGCCGTCTGCAGCCACGAGCGGCCGTGCCGAAAAACCTAAGAAGCGGCGGTAATCGGAGCCGCGTCGCCCCTATTCAAGCCCGGCCTCGCGCATGCCTTCGATGAATTTGGCCATCGGACCGGCCGTGTAGGGCACGTACTTTTCGATCCAGTCGATCGACAAGTCGGGGTGCATTTCCTTCAATCGCGCCAGCGCCGCGCGCGCCTCGTCGATCTGACCCGCCTGCGCCAGGCTCGCGACGTAAATCCGATGGCCCGCCGTGAATCCGGAACGCTGTTGCAGCGCCTTGCGGGCAGACGCCACCGCCTCGGCAAAGCGCCCGGAGAGATAATGGGCGACCGCAAATCCGGTGTTGAAGATCGCGTTCTGCGGATCGTTCGGGCTCATGCGGATCGCCTGCTCCAGATGGGCGATCGCCTGGTCCGATCGGCCGTCGAAGACGAGCGCCCAGCCGAGATAGCCATGGGCGGCGGCGAAGTTCGGATTGAGATCGAGGGCGCGCTGGAATTCCTCCGTCGCTTCGTCGGTGCGCCGCCTCATGAAGGCCACGAACCCGAGCGCGAGGTGCGCCCACGGGTCGCTGTCGTCGAGTTCCGCCGCCCGGGCCGCGAGCGTGGCCGCCCGCGTCACCTGCGGTCCCATGACGTTCGAAAAGACATAACCCGACACCAAGAACATGAACGCCAGCATGCTGTGCGCCGGCGCATAGTCGGGATAGCGCTCGACGGCCTGCTTGAGCACCGCGATCGCCGCCTCGCACTCGCCCTTGGTTAGACGCCAGAACAGCGAATTCGCCTGAATCACCATTTCCCAAGCGCCAAGGTCCTCCGGTGAGCGGCCTTGCGAGCGGATGCCCTCGGCCTCGAGCAGCCTGGGCTCGATCGCGGCGACCACCTTCGTGGTGATCTCGTCCTGCAGCGCGAAGATGTCGGTCAGGTCGCCGTCGTAGCGGTCGGCCCAAATGTGATTGCCGGTCGAGGCGTCGATGAGCTGGGCGGTGATGCGCACGCGACTCCCGCCCTTGCGGACGCTGCCCTCCAGGATGTAGCGCACGCCCAGCTCGCGGGCGACGTGCTTCACGTCGACCGCCTTGCCCTTGTAGGCGAACGACGAATTGCGCGCGATCACGAAGAACCAGCGCAGCTTCGACAGACCCGTGATGATCTCTTCGGAGATGCCGTCGGCGAAATACTCCTGCTCCGGGTCGCCGCCGATGTTGGTGAACGGCAGCACGGCGAGCGACGGCCGATCGGAACTCGCAACCTCAAGCTTCGCGCCAGCCGCGGTGGATTTTGCGATGGTCCCGCCCGCGAACTCGGTCAGCTCGATGCGGTGGACCCCGATCGGCCGCGCGATGTTCTTGACGGTCTGCTCGCCGATGTCGACGAAGCTGAAGCCGAGCTTGTCGCGCACCTGATCGTGGACGTTGCGCGAGACGCATATTCCGCCCGGTTCGGCGAGGCCTTCGAGCCGCGCCGCGACGTTGACGCCGTCGCCATAGATGTCGTTGTCGTCGCTGATGATGTCGCCGACATTGATGCCGACGCGAAATTCGATGCGGCTTTGGGCCGGCACCCCGGCGTTGCGCTCGACCATGCCGCGCTGGATGTCGACGGCGCACCGCACGGCATCGACGACGCTGACGAACTCCACCAGCATCCCGTCGCCGGTGGTCTTGACGATCCGGCCTCGATGCTCGGTGATTTTGGGATCGATGAGTTCCTTGCGATGCGCCTTGAGCTGGCGAAGCGTCGCCTCCTCGTCGGCGCCCATCAACCGGCTGTAGCCAGCGACGTCGCCGGCAAGAATTGCGGCAAGCCTGCGATCAACGCGCTCTTCGGCCAGGTCGCCACCTCCCGCGAGCCACGTGTTCTTAACAAAAGTATACGTCTCGGCCGCTGCGGGAGTCTATCCACGCCCATAGTCTGTTGTGGGTCAGGGGCGAGCGATAAACGACCGTCCTTGCAATGTCCGAAACTCGGGTCGAAGTGGAATTATCCGACAAAAAGCGGACATCGCGACAGGGCGGCAGTCTGCGACTCCCCCGTCTATTTCAGCACGTTTGCCCCGAGGCGGCGGAGCGCCGCGGAAACCCACAAAAAAAGGCCGCTGCCGAAGGAAGGTCCCTACGTTCTCCCGGGGAAAACACCCGATGAGCCCATCGACAGCTTCCGGAAGGCGATGAAGACGGCTGTGGCCAAGGCGGGCATCCGCAGAAACGGGATGCTCGTCCACCTGACTCCGCAGTCGCTTCGCAGGGCGCATGCGACCCGCCAGGCGATGCGTGGGGTGAACGAAAGCGTGCTGCAAGGACTTCTCGGTCACGCTGCCGGTTCGCGGATGACCCAGTGGTACTACGTTCAGGTGACCACGGAGGCGAAGCATGCGGCAGTGATCACGCTACCGGTTCGTGAACGCACCACGAACCGAGATGCACGAAATTTGGCAACATCTGGCAAGACGCGCGAGCAACGGGCGTCCGAGCCGACTCCCGCATCGGCCCAATGTCACCGACATCACCACGAGAACCTTGGAGCGGGCGAAGGGATTCGAACCCTCGACCCCAACCTTGGCAAGGTTGTGCTCTACCCCTGAGCTACGCCCGCGCTCCGGCCCGTGGGCCTTCGAAGGGAGGCGATCATATGGGCTGGCTCGGCGTTTGCAAGGGCGCCGTCGCCCGTGTTAACCGGCCGCCATGACGCCCGACGAGCTGTTCGCCCGCCTCGCCGCGCTCGGCATCGCGACCGAGACGGTGTGGCACGAGCCGGTGTTCACGGTGGAGGAGGCCCAGGCGAGGCGGGGCGAGCTTCCCGGCACCCACTGCAAATGCCTGTTCCTGCGCGACAAGAAGGGAGCCCTATGGCTCGCCGTCGTCGAGGAATCGCGGCGGGTGGACTTGAAGGCGCTGGCCGCGCGCCTCGGCGCCGACCGGTTCTCGTTCGGAAGCCGCGACCGGCTCATGCGCCATCTCGCGGTCGAGCCCGGCTCGGTCACGCCGTTCGCGCTGATCAACGATGCGGCGGGCGAGGTGCGGGTCGCGCTCGATGCCACCATGATGGCGGGCGGGACGCTCTACTACCACCCGCTCACCAACCGCGCGACGACCCGGATATCGGCCGCCGACCTGTTGCGCTTCATCGCCGCCACGGGCCATGAGCCGGTGCTGGTCGATTTCGACGCCGCAGCGGAGCCCCCCGGTTGACCCGTTGCGAGGGTTTACAGACGCCCCGCGAGGTTCCATCTTGTGGGCACAGGGCCGTGACGGCCACGATCTCCAAGACGGCGAGGAAACCCGAGCATGGCGGAACCGATCCTGGATCCCAAGGCGCGCAAGGCGGACGGCGCGCCGGGCGGCCTCGTCAAGGAAGGCTCGACCGCCACCTTCCTCGCCGACGTGATCGACGGCTCGCGCGATGTGCCGGTGATCGTCGATTTCTGGGCGCCGTGGTGCGGCCCGTGCCGCCAGCTGGGCCCGATCCTCGAAAAAACGGTGACGGCAGCTTCCGGCAAGGTCCGGCTGGTCAAGATCAATGTCGACGAGAATCCCGACATCGCCCAGCAGCTCCGCATCCAGTCGATCCCCGCGGTGATCGCCTTCCATGGCGGGCGGCCGGTGGATGCCTTCGCGGGCGCGCTGCCGGAAAGCCAGGTGAAGCAGTTCGTCGACCGCCTGGCCGCCGCGGCGCCCGGGGCGCAGGACGCACCCGACCCGATGGTCGCCCAGGCGCTCGACCAGGCCAAGGCGCGACTCGCGGCGGGCGATGCGCGCACCGCCGCGGCGCTCTATTCGCGCGTCGCCACCCACGACCCCGACAACCTCGAGGCCAAGGCGGGGCTCGCGCGCGCCCACATCGCGCTCGGCGACCTCGCGAGCGCGAAGCAGGCGCTCGACGGGCTCGGCGACGACGACCGCAAGAACGCCGAAGTCGCGGGCGCGCTCACCGCGCTCGGGCTCGCCGAGAAGGGCGCCGGGGCGGGCGATGCGGCTTCGCTGCGCGCCAAGCTCGCGGCCGACCCCGCCGATCATCAGGCGCGCTTCGATCTTTCCCTGGCGCTGTTCGGCGCGGGCGAGCGCGAGGCCGCGGTCGACGCGCTGATCGAGATCATCAAGAAGAGTCGCGAATGGAACGAGCAGGCGGCGCGCAAGCAGCTCCTCGAGTTCTTCGAGGCGATGGGTCCGACCGATCCGGTCACCCTCGCCGGGCGCCGCAAGCTGTCGTCGGTCCTGTTCTCCTGAGCCGGGCATCGCCGATGGAAGGCGGCCCGTTCGATCCGACCTTCGAGGAGCTGCCGCGCCAGATCCCCATCTTCCCGCTCACCGGAGTGCTGCTGCTGCCGCGCGGGCGGCTGCCGCTCAACATCTTCGAGCCGCGCTATCTCGCCATGACCCGGGATGCGCTGGCCGGTCCCCGCCTCATCGGCATGATCCAGCCCGAGCGCGCGAGCGACGCCGGCGGGGACCAGCCGCCGGTGTTCCGCACCGGCTGCGCCGGGCGCATCATCCAGTTCGGCGAGACGCCGGACGGGCGCTATTTGATCACCCTCACCGGCCTTATCCGGTTCGACGTCGGCAGCGAGCTGCCGCCGAAGGACGGGTACCGCCGGATCATGCCCGTCTACGCGCCCTACCGCGCCGACCTCGAGCGCGCCGCGCCGGGCCAGGTGGACCGCGCGCGACTGCTCGCCGCGCTCAAGCGGTTCTTCGAGCGGCGCCAGATCGGCGCCGACTGGTCGGCGATCGAGCAGGCTGCGGACGAGCAGCTCGTCACCGTGCTCGCGATGATGTGCCCGTTCCACCCTGGCGAAAAGCAGGCGCTCCTCGAGGCGCCCGACCTCGCGCGGCGGTGCGCGACCATGATCGCGCTTCTGGAGATGTCGGTCGCCGAGGACGGCGCGCAGCATTTGCCGCAATGAGGGACGCACGATGAACCAACCATCCGGGATCGATCCGAAGCTGCTCGAAATCCTCGTCTGTCCGCTCACCAAGGGGCCGCTCCGTTACGACGCGCAGCGCCAGGAGCTGGTGAGCGAGCAGGCGCACCTCGCCTACCCGATCCGCGACGGCATCCCGATCATGCTGGTGGACGAGGCGCGCCGGCTCGACGATCCGCCGGCTGCGTCCGCACCCTGAACGAAACCTGCCGTGACCGCGGCCGCCGCCGAGCCCTGGCCGGTCGAGATCCGCGTGCTCGGCGCCGAGCGCGCGCTCGAGGTCGAGTTCGACGACGGGCGGACCTTCCGCCTGCCGGCCGAATACCTCCGCGTCGAATCGCCCTCGGCCGAGGTGAAGGGCCACGGCATCGAGCCGCGCCAGATCGTGCCCGGCAAGCGCCGGGTCGGGATCGCCGCGGTCGAGCCGGTCGGCAACTACGCGATCCGCATCCTGTTCGACGACCGGCACGATACCGGCATCTATTCGTGGCGCTATTTGCGCGAGCTGGGCGAGACCCAGGACGCCGTGTGGCGGCGCTATCTCGACGCGCTCGCCGCCAAGGGGCTTTCGCGCGATTCGTGACCTAAACCAAACCGTTCGCCCTTCGATACGCGCCCCTTTCGGGGCGCACTCAGGGCGAACGGATTTGGCGACGAACAGTACCAGACCGATTACAGCGCCTCGCCGCGCACCAGGCGGGGCGCATCGCCGGCGATGCCCATCGCCTGGCGCATCAGCGCGCGCTTCGCCGGCGCCAGGCGATCGACCAGCGCGAGGCCCGCGTCGCGCGCGAACCTGGCGGGCGCGGCGCCGGTCGAGAACAGCCGGTTCAACCCGTCGGTCATCGCGATCATCAGCGCGTTGTCGAAGCGCCGCCAGCGCTCGTAGCGCGCCAGCGGCTCGGCGGCGCCGAGGTCGAGCCCGATGCGGTGCGCATCGACCACCGACTGGGCGAGCGCGGCCACGTCGCGCAGTCCGAGATTGAGCCCCTGGCCGGCGATCGGGTGGATCGCGTGCGCCGCGTCGCCGACGAGCGCGAGCCGCGCGGCCACGTACGCATCGGCGTGCATGAGCGCCAGCGGATAGGCGAACACCCGCCCTTCGATCGCGAGCGCGCCGAGGAAATCGCCGAACCGCGTTGCCAGCTCGGCGGCGAACGCTTCCGCGCCGAGCGCCAGCAGCGCGGGCACGAGATCGGCCCGCTCCGTCCACACGATCGAGGAGCGGTTGCCGGTCATCGGCAGGATGGCGAACGGGCCGGCCTGCAGGAACCGCTCGTGCGCGATGCCGCGGTGCGCACGCTCGTGCGCCACGGTGCACACCAGACTCGTCTGGTCGTAGCGCCATTCGGTCGCGCCGATGCCAGCGATGCGGCGGAGACTCGAATCCTTGCCGTCGGCGGCGACGACGAGCGACGCGCGGATGCGCCGCCCGTCCTCGAGCGCGAGCTCGATACCGTGCTCATCGCGCGCGAGCGCGGCGACCGACCCGGTCATCGTGCGCACGCTCGACAGCGCCGCCAGCCGTTCGCCGAGTGCCCGCCGGATCGTCGCATTCTCGACGATCCAGCCGAGCGGCCCGGCGCGCAGCTCCGCGTGGTCGTAGTGGAGGAACAGGAGCGACTCGCCGTCCGAGACGCGGATCTCGAGGATGGGCTCGGCGTCCGGCGCCATCGAAGCCCACGCGCCGATCGCCTCGAGCACGCGCTTGGAACCGGCGGCGATCGCCGTGGTGCGCCCGTCGCGGTCGGGCCGCGCGAGAGAGGCGAGGTCGCCGCGGTCGACAAGCGCCAAGTCGAGCCCGGCGCCGCCGAGCGCCGAGGCAAGCGCGAGCCCCGATATGCCGGCGCCGACGATCGCGACCTCGCAGTCGAAATTCTGTGCGGCCAGGTGATTCGGAATCGCGCGCGGTTCCGGCGCTTCGGTCATCACGGCACAGTGTGGCGCTCCATCCCAAAAGTCCACTGCGAGGCGCAAATTGGGAGCAGAGATGCGTATTCCTTAGGCAATTGTCTGGATGTGACGCAAAATTGACCAAATCCGGATGCCGCCGCTCCAGGCACTTGCCTCGAAAACAGGCGATGCATTCTTCCGTAACTCTTTGACAAAAAATAGCTTTTATCATTAATTCTGCGTGACGCGGCAGTTGGCCCGATTCTTGCGAAGGCCAAGAATGCCGCCGGTCGCGCCGGATGGATTGCCCCGTTGGGCACTCGCTGCCGGCGCGGCCGGAGTGGACCATGGGGGTGCACTCCCAAAGGAGGAGGACAAAGCATGAAGCGCGTAATCACGGCGGCTGCAACGGCCGCTCTCGTGGGGGTCTGGATTCCGACGGTTGCCGCCGACGACCTGATCTCGGCGGACATGGTCCCCGGGAAATTCTCGGCCAACGTCGCGCTGACCTCGGAATACTTCTTCCGCGGCATCTCGCAGACCGACGATTCGCCGGCGATCCAGGGTGGGTTCGACTGGAACCACGAAGGCACCGGCCTCTATCTCGGGGTGTGGGGTTCGAACATCGACTTCAACACCGGCAACTCGATCGAGATCGACATCTACGGCGGCATCGGCGGCACGATCGACAAGTTGTCGTGGAAGGCT
>DASWLB010000025.1:0-4426 GCA_036396315.1 Alphaproteobacteria bacterium | reverse complement strand
CGGATCGCGCTCGGCGCGGCGCACCTGCCGCAGGGCTTCAAGGGACGGCACGCGAGCCTCGGTCTCGGCCGCTACGCCAAACTCACGATCGCCGATACGGGATCGGGCATGGACGAGCTGACGCTGCAGCGCGTGTTCGATCCGTTCTACACGACCAAGGCAGTGGGCAAGGGGATCGGTCTCGGGCTCGCCGTCGTGCACAGCATCGTCACCTCGCGCGGCGGCGCGATCGAGGTGGCGAGCACGATGGGTTCCGGAACGACCGTCGACGTGTACCTGCCGCTCAAGGAAGCGGCGCCGACAGCGGCGGTTGTCAACGCGTAGAGCCGCGAGTTCGCGGCGGAAGACATAAGGCGAAAGGCGACCGACATGGCCCGGGTACTGATCATCGACGACGAGGAATTCATCCGGCTCACCCTGCGCGAGGCGCTCGAGGCCGACGGACACGCGGTCATCACCGCCGCGAACGGGGACGACGGGCTGCGGAAGTTCGCCGTCGAAGCGTGCGACGTCGTCATCACCGACATCTTGATGCCGGAGAAGGAAGGCATCGAGACGATCATCGAGCTTCGCAAGGCGCGCCCCGACGTGCGCATCGTCGTCATTTCCGGCGGGGCGCGGGTGAACAGCCTCGACTTTCTCGAAGTGGCCAAGAAATTCGGCGCCGCCGCGGCGCTGCGCAAGCCGTTCGCGATGACCGAGCTCTGCCGCGTCGTGAACGAGTGCCTGGCCAAGGCGCCCGTTTCCGGCCGCGCCTGATCCCGCCGAGTCTGGACACCGCTCCGGCCGGGTGACTAGTATTCGGCGCGTCGAGGGAGAAGCAGCGTGAACGACAAGCCAGCGGCCGCCCCGGCTCCGGCCGCAACCGCCGCGCACAACGTGCCGAGCCCGTTCGAGACGGTCCACGAGATCATCAAGCAGGCGCGGCGCAACGTGACGCCGAACGCCTGGGACTACCTGATCGGCGGCGGCGAGACCGAGACGACCTTGCGGCGCAACCGCCAGGCGCTCGATTCGATCGCGCTGCGCCCGCGCGTGCTGCGCGGCGTCGGGCGGATCGACCTCTCGACGAAGTTCCTCGGGCACAAGCTGCGCATCCCGGTGATGCTCGCTCCCATCGGGTCGCTGCAATCGCTCGACCCGGCGGGCGGCGCGCTGTCGGCCGCGCAAGGCGCGGAACGGTTCGGCGTCGTCTCGATCCTGTCGTCGGTCACCTCGCCCGGCCTCGAGGAGATCGCCGAGAAGACGCTCCATCCCAAGATCTTCCAGCTTTACGTGCGCGGCGACGCGAAATGGGTGGACGACCACGTGAAGCGCGCGATCGACGCGGGCTACGCCGCGTTCTGCTTCACGGTCGACACGGCGATCTACGGGCGGCGCGAGCGCGACATCATCAAGCGCTACCGCCCGACGGCGCGCCACAACCTCGACCCCGCCGGGCCGGCATATCAGGCGGCATTGTCGTGGGACACGATCAAGCGCTACAAGGACAAGTTCGACCTGCCGCTCGCCATCAAGGGCATCGCCACCGCCGAGGACGCCAAGGTCGCGCTCGAGCACGGGGTGGACATCATCTACATCTCGAACCACGGCGGCCGCCAGCTCGACCACGGGCGCGGCTGCATCGAGGTGCTGCCCGAGGTGGTCGAGGCGGTCGGCGGCAAGGCCATCGTGCTGGTCGACGGCGGGTTCTACCGCGGCAGCGACATCGTCAAGGCGATGTGCCTCGGCGCCGACGCGGTCGCCATCGGACGGCTGTACGGCTACGGCATCGCCGCGGCGGGAGCCGACGGCGTCGCGCGCGTGCTCGAGATCCTCGAGACCGAGCTCACCACCGATCTCGCGCTCTTGGGCGTCAACAAGTGGAGCGAGCTCGACCGGAGCTACCTGCACCCGGCGGCGCCGACCAACCCGGCGCACGTGTTCTCCGCCTTCCCGCTGCTCGATTTCGGCGACAAGGGGTATTGAGGTCTACGTCCGCCTCATCCTTCGAGACGCGCCCTGCGGGCGCTCCTCAGGATGAGGAAGAAGTGAAGGCGCTCCTCATCCTGAGGAGCCGCCGAAGGCGGCGTCTCGAAGGATGAGGTTTTTCCGCAGGCCGGTCGTTGAGCGGGCGTCGAATGCGCCCTAGAATGAACGAAAACAACGCCGAAAACAGGGTGGAAATGGCCGACGCGCTCGAGATCGCCGATCTGTCGATGACCTACGACCGCAACGGGGCACGGCCGGTGACCGCTCTCGAGGGCGTCGCGCTCACCGTGCGCGAGGGCGAGTTCGTGTCGGTCATCGGCCCGTCGGGCTGCGGCAAGTCCACCCTGTTCGGCATCGTCGGCGGGCTGATCGACGGCTACGAGGGCCGCGTGCTGTTGGACGGGCGGCCGGTGAACGGCGCGCACCGCGACATCGGCATGGTGTTCCAGGAGGAATCGACCTTCCCGTGGCGCACGACGCTCGAGAACGTCGCCTTCCCGCTCGAGGTGCAGGGCATGGGCAAGCGCGAGCGCGAGGAGCGCGCCCGCCATTTCGTGCGCCTCGTCGGGCTCGAGGGGTTCGAACACCAGTACCCGTCGCAGCTGTCGGGCGGCATGCGCCAGCGCACCGCGGTCGCGCGCACCTTGGCCTACGAGCCGCGCATCATGCTGCTGGACGAGCCGTTCGGCGCGCTCGACGAGCAGACGCGCGTGTTGTTGGGCGACAAGCTCCTCGAGATCTGGCGCGCGCTCAACCAGACCATGCTGCTCATCACCCATTCGATCACCGAGGCGGTGCAGCTGT
Organism: Alphaproteobacteria bacterium; assembly: GCA_036396315.1. Classification (GTDB taxonomy): domain Bacteria; phylum Pseudomonadota; class Alphaproteobacteria; order MPNO01; family DASWLB01; genus DASWLB01. The sequence goes on along the minus strand of DASWLB010000025.1, from coordinate 1,651 downwards.
CCGACCGCGTCGTCGTCATGACCTACCGGCCGGGCAAGATCAAACGCGAGGTCGCGATCGACCTGCCGCGCCCGCGCACCTCCGCGGTGATCGCGACGCCGGAGTTCGGCCGCTACGTCGGCACGATCTGGAACGATTTGCGCGAAGAGGCGACGCGCGGCATGGCGGACGCGGAGCAGGCGCTCGCGGCCCGCTGAGGAACGAAGCAAACGAAATCCACGAGCAACACGGGAGGACGACGATGTCGAGTTTGATGCGGACGGTCGGGTTGGCGTGCGTGGCGTTGGGGGTCGGGCTCGCCGGCGGGACGGCGGACGCGGCCGACAAGGTGCGGCTGGTGATCAGCCAGAAGATGCCGTTCGAGCTGTTCGCGCCGGAACTCGCCCAGAGGGAAGGCCATTTCAAGGCGGAGAACCTCGACGTCTCGATGATCTACGCGACCGGCGGCGCCGAGACGTTGCAGGCGATCATCACCGGCAGCCAGGACGTCACCACCGGCAACGGCACGCTCGGCGTGATCGCCGCCTACGCCAAGGGCGCGCCGCTCACCATCATCGCGAGCTCGGGCCGCGGCACGGGCGACGTGTTCTGGTACGTGCCGACAGCGAGCCCGATCAAGACGCTCAAGGACCTCGACGGCAAGGAGCTGGTGTTTTCGCGGCCGGGCTCGACCACCCACCTGATCGCCCAGCTTCTCGCGAAGCAATCCGGCGCCAACGTGAAGCTCGTGTCGGTCGGCGGCATGTCGGCCTCGCGCACCCAGGTGATGTCGGGCCAGGTGGCGACCGGCTGGGCCGCGTTCCCGGCGAACTACGAGCTGATCCGCAAGGGCGAGGCGCGCATCCTCGCCAAGGGCGACGAGGCGACCGCGCTGCAAGGCGACTCGATCCGCGTCGTCGTCGCCAACTCGAACTGGCTCAAGGCCAACCGCGACGTGGCGGCGCGGTTCATGCGGGCGCACTGGAAGGGAATCCAGGGTCTCTACACCGCGAAGGGCGTCGAGCAGTACGCCAAGCTGTGGGACATTCCGCTCGAGGATGCGAAGCGCGCGCCCGAGTTCGTGCCGATGAAGAACCTGACCTACAACCCGGTCGGCAACCTCGACGGGCTGATCCAGCAGGCGATCGCGTTGAAGATGATCAACGGCCCGCTCACGCCCGACAAGCGCAAAGCCATGGTCGACATCGTGTGGGAGCCAGGGAAGTAGAGGGTGGGCGTTTCAAGAAAGCCGTTCGTGCTGAGTGCCGCGCAGAGCGCGGCGTATCGAAGCACGAACGGAGTTCCACCGTTCGCCCTTCGATACGGCTCGACGCGTTGCGCCGAGCCTACTCAGGACGAACGGAATTGCATATGAAGCTTTCGCCGTACAAACGGGCATGACCCTCCCCCGATTCCTAGTTTCCCCGACGCTTGCCGGGCTCGCGGGGATCGTCGCGCTCGCCGCCATCCTCGAGGCGGCGATCAATCTCGGGCTGGTCAACGCCCAGATCGTCGCCCTGCCGAGCGCGGCCGTCGCCGCGATCCCGGCGCTCGAGACCGAGTGGCACGTCGTCGAGGCGTTCTTCGTCACGTTCGGCATGACGGCGGCGGCGACCGCGATCGCCATCGCGCTCGGCGTGCCGTTAGGCTTCCTCCTCTACCGGCGGAACAC
>DASWLB010000024.1:0-2375 GCA_036396315.1 Alphaproteobacteria bacterium | reverse complement strand
GGCGCCGTACAACCTTGCGGCGAAGACGTGAACGCGCCCGGCGGGCCCGGGCACGATCGTCGGGTACGAGAGGATACGCGATGGTGGCCGTCGATGTCCCAGTCCTGATCGTGGGCGGCGGGCCGGTCGGCCTCGCGCTCGCCGCCGATCTGGGCTGGCGCGGCGTGCCCTGTCTCCTGGTCGAGCAAGGCGACGGCACGATCCCGCAGCCCAAGATGCTGACGGTCGGTGCGCGCACCATGGAGTATTGCCGGCGCTGGGGCATCGCCAAGACGGTGCGCGAAGCCGCGATCCCGCGCGACTACCCGCGCGTCTCGCTCTACGCCACCTCGCTCAACGGCAAGGAGGTCGCGCGCTTCACCGCACCCGGGCCCGGCAACAACATGTGGCCCTACGGGCCGGAGCCGCGCGAACGCTGCGCCCAGACCCTGTTCGATCCCATCCTGCGCCGGTTCGCAGGCGGCCTGCCGTCGGTCCGCATGCGCTACGGCTGCAAGCTCGTCGCGCTCGAGCAGGACGCCGAGCGGGTGACCGCGACGCTCGAGGACGCCACGACCGGGCGCACGGAACGCGTAACCGCCGCCAACCTCGTCGGGTGCGACGGGGCGGGCAGCTTCGTCCGCCGCGCGCTCGGCATCGAGACCGTCGGGCTCGATCGCTCGGCGCGCAGCATGAACATCTTCTTCGAGTGCGACGATCTGTTCGCGGTCCACGACAAGGGCCCGATCCTGATGTTCCACCTGCTGCGCGAGAACGGCGGCGGACTGCTGACCACCATCGACGGCAGGCGGCAGTGGCGCCTGTCCTCGGACGACTTCCCGGCCGACTACGTGCCGAGCGAAGCGGATGCGGCGCGGCGCGTGCGCCGCGCGGTCGGCGCGGATTTCCCGTTCGAGATCACCGCCATCGTCGTCTGGACGCGCCGCCACGTGATCGCCGAGCGCTATCGCGCGGGCCGCGCGTTCCTCGCGGGCGACGCCGCGCACCAGCTCACCAACGCCGGCGGGTTCGGCATGAACACCGGCATCGGCGATGCGCTCGACCTCTCCTGGAAGCTCGAAGCCGCGGTCGCCGGCTGGGCCGGGCCGCGCCTCCTCGACTCCTACGAGGCGGAGCGCCGCCCGATCGGCGTGCGCAACATCGAGGAGGCGCGCGCCAACATGGCGGATACGCGCGGCCTTCCGGTCGCGCCCGAGATCGACGAGGATTCGGAGGAAGGCGAGCGCTGCCGCCAGCGCGTGCGCGACGCCATCTTCGCGCGCAACCTGCATCGCATCGAGATCAACCCCGGCATCGAGCTGGGCTACCGCTACGAAGGCTCGCCCGTCATCGTCGCCGACGGCACCCCGCCGCCGCCGGTCGAGACGACGACCTATACGCAAATCGCGCGGCCCGGATCGCGCGCCCCGCACGCCTGGCTCGACGGCAACGGTGGGCGTTCGACCATCGATGCGTTCGGGCGCGGCTTCGTGCTGATGACGTGGCGCGCCGACGGGGACGCGGCGCTGATCGCGGACGCGGCGCAGGCGCGCGGCGTGCCGCTCGCGATCGCCAAGGGACCGCCGGAAGCGGCCGAGCTTTATGCAAGCGGTCTCGTGCTGGTGCGCCCGGACGGGCACGTCGCCTGGCGCGGCGATAATTCGCCCGCCGACCCGCTCGCCCTCATCGACACCGTGCGCGGGGCGGACACGGGCTGAGCAGTTTCATCTCTCCCGAGCCGCAAAACCACCCGTTCGTGCTGAGTGCCGCGCGATACGCGCGGCGTATCGACCTGCCTGCGCGAAGCCGAAGCGGCTCCGCTCCCCAGGAATTCAGATCGCACGCCGGCTTCGCTTCGGCGAAGGCAGGAGCACGAACGCGGCCGTTCGCCCTTCGATACGTTCGTTTCGCGAACACTCAGGACAAACGGCCTATTGATTCTGATCTGTCTGAAACCGCTCTAGGCGCGGCGTCCTTGGGAATATCGAGCCCTTTGTCCCTACGGTAATCGAGTGCAAGCTCGATCGCCTCGATCGCCATGCGCAGCGCTTCCTCTTCGGTGTCGCCTTCGGTCACGACCTCGGGCAACGCCGGAACGAGCACCGTGAAGCCGCCTTCGGGCTGGGGTTCTAGGACGACGGTATAGGTGAGCTTCCTGGCCAAACGACTCTCCGCTCAAGATAGCCATGCGAGAATAACACCGCTCGGCCTTTCCGCCGCCTGCCACGGTGCGTTCCAGCTACCGTCCCGCCTGTTTCACCGCGGTCGCGTCGACCTCGATCACGAGGCCGGCGCCGGCGAGCGCGCCGATCTGGACGAGCGTCGAGCACGGCATCGGCGGGGTGAAGAACTCGGCGCGCGCCCGCGTCACGTCGGGGCGGATGCCGATGTCGGTG
>DASWLB010000023.1:0-4159 GCA_036396315.1 Alphaproteobacteria bacterium | reverse complement strand
AGGCTCGGTTTGCGCATCGCCGCCGGTCGCGATTTCGCGCTGGTCGATCCCACCGACGATCCGCGCTACCGCGAATACTGGACGCTTTATCATGGGCTTATGGACCGGCGCGGGGTGACGCCGGACGATGCGCGCACCGTGGTGCGCACCTCGCCCACGGCGATCGCCGCGCTCATGGTCCGGCGCGGCGAGGCCGACGTGATGATCTGCGGCACGACCGGCGTCTATGAGCGGCATCTCCGCCATGTGCTCGACGTGATCGGGCTCGCGCCGGGTATCGGCCGGGCGGCGGCGGTCAGCATCGTCATCCTGCCGAAGGGCACGTTTTTCCTCTGCGACACCTACGTCACCACGGACCGCACGCCGCGCGAGATCGCCGAGATGACGGTTCGGGCGGCGGACGTCGCGCGCCGCTTCGGCGTGACGCCCAAGGTCGCGCTCCTGTCGCACTCCAACTTCGGCGCGGCCAACACGGCGGCGGCGCGCCGCATGCGCGATGCCGTCGCCGAAGTGCGCGCGCTCGCGCCCGACCTCGAGGTCGAAGGCGAGATGCACGCCGACACAGCGCTGTCGGAGGAGCTGCGCGCGACCCAGTTCCCGCATTCGCGCTTGAATGGCCAGGCGAACCTCCTGATCATGCCGTCGCTCGATGCCGCGCATATCGCCCTCAACATGCTGAAGGTCCTGGGCGACGCGCTGCCGATCGGGCCGATCCTGATGGGCGCGGCGCGCCCGGCACATATCCTGAGCCCGTCGGTCACAGCGCGCGGCATCCTCAACATGTCGGCGGTCGCCGTGGTCGATGCCGGCCTCGCCGAGGCGCGCGGCTGATCGCGAGGGCTTCGTCCGGGAAGGAGGCGTCATGGCCGAGAACGCGGAACAGACGCCCCAGGGCGCGCCCGAGGCGCCGCAGGCCGCCGACCTCCTCGGGCTCGGGCCCGACCTCGTCCGCGCCGTCGCCGATGCGATCGAGACGGGCGATGAGGTGGCGGTCGATGCGCTGGTCGGCCCGCTGCACTATGCCGAGCTCGCCGACCTCCTCGAACAGCTCGGACCCGACCAGCGCTCGAAGCTGATCGAGCGCATCCGGCTGCGCTTCGATCCCGGCATGCTGCTCGAGCTCGACGACGAGATCCTCGACGACGTCGTCGATCAGCTTGGCACCGCCGCCGTCGCGCGCGCCATCGCGCGCATGGATTCGGACGACGCGCTCACCACCATCACCCGCCTCGACGAGGCGCGCCAGGGCCAGATCCTGTCCGCGATCCCGAACGCGCTGCGCAGCATGATCGAGGAGCAGCTCGCGTTTCCGGAGGACAGCGCCGGGCGGCTGATGCAGCGCGAGTTCGTCGCCGTGCCCGCCTTCTGGACGGTGGGCCAGACCATCGATTTCCTGCGCGAGAACGAGGGGCTGCCGGACGAGTTCTACGACATCTTCGTGGTCGATCCGCGCCATCGGCCGGTCGGCATCGTGTCGCTGAGCCGCGTGCTGCGCACCAAGCGGCCGGTGCTGATGTCCGAAATCATGGAGAGCGGCCCGATCACCGTTCCCGCCGGCATGGACCAGGAGGAGGTGGCCTACGTCGTCCGCCAGCAGGACCTCGTCTCCGCGCCGGTGGTGGACCAGCAGGGACGGCTGATCGGCGTCGTCACCGTGGACGACATCGTGGACGTGATCGACGAGGAGGCAGAGGAGGACATCATGCATCTCGGCGGCGTCGGCGCCGACGACCTCTACGCCGACGTGATCGAGACCGGCAAGCGCCGCTTCTCGTGGCTCTTCCTCAACCTCGTGACCGCGATCATCGCCTCGGCCGGGATCGCCCTGTTCGAATCGACCATCGCCCAGATCGTGGTGCTGGCCGTCCTCATGCCGATCGTCGCCTCGATGGGCGGCAACGCCGGCACGCAGACCCTCACCGTCGCCGTGCGCGCCATCGCGATGAAGGAGCTGACGCCCGCGAATGCCGGACGCATCGTCGGCAAGGAAGCGCTCGTCGGCCTCCTCAACGGCACGTTGTTCGCCGCAATCGTCGCGTTCGGCGCCTGGGCGTGGACCGGCGACCGGCATATCGGGCTTGTCCTCGCGGGCGCGATGGTCGTGAACCTTATCGCGGCCGGCCTCGCCGGGGCCGCCATCCCGCTCGGCCTCGCGCGCGCTGGTATCGATCCGGCGCTCGCCTCCGGGGTGTTCCTCACCACGGTCACCGACGTCGTGGGATTCTGCGCCTTCCTCGGCCTCGCCGCGTGGTTCCTGCTGTAGGACCGGGCGCGTTAATCCTTCGTCAATCAAGACCGCGAACAATGCGACACATCCCGCCGGTCGGGCCCAACCGATGCAGAAGAACCGCGAATCCCAATGAATTCTGGCCTCATCATGGTCGTCGACGACGACCCGAAGCTGCGCCGCATCTACAACGACGTGCTGACCGCCAACGGCTTCACCGTCATCGCCGCGAAGAGCGGCGAGGAGTGCCTCGCGCTTCTGCACCGCACCGTGCCGAAGGTGCTGGTGCTCGACATCATGATGCCCGACATGGACGGCATCGAGACCTGCCGCCGGGCGCGCAAGATGGTGGGCGAGAACGTGCCCATCCTGTTCCTCACCGCGGCCGACAGCATGGAAACCGTGCGCGCCTGCCTCGAGGCCGGCGGCGACGATTACCTGATGAAGTCGGGCTCGCCCTCGGCCGTCGTCGAGCGCGTGCAGCGCCTCGCGACGGTCAACAAGCAAGTGCTGCAGCGCCGCAGGCACCGCGCCGCGGCCGAGGTGCGCGCCAACCTCGCGCACGTGAACGGCAACGCGGAGCGGCAATAAGCCGCGCCCGTGCCGGGGTCTTGCACCTCTGCGCCCCCTTCTGCATTCTAGCGGTCTTCGTCCCGCCGCGCCCGCGGCAGGACCGGCGCTCAGTCTGATCCGAAGTTTGAAGCTCGGCCCCGCCCAGTTCTTCGCCGGCCTCGCCACGGTCGGCGCCATCGTGCTCCTGATCGTACCGCCCCCCGACGGCGTCCCGCCCGGGACCGTGCACGCGGCGGCGATCGTGACGCTCGCGATCGGCCTGTGGGCGACCGGCGTGCTGCCGGAATACCTCACCGCGCTCTTGTTCTTCCTGCTCGCCGTCGTGTTTGCCGTGGCGCCGCGCGACGTGGTGTTCTCCGGATTCAGCGCGGGCGCGACCTGGCTCTTGTTCGGCGGCCTGGTGATCGGGCTCGCGGTCGAGCGGACCGGCTTCGGCGCCCGCGTCTCGCGCCGGGCGGTCGGGCTCCTCACCGGCAGCTATCTCGGCATCCTGTATTGCCTGGTGATCGGCGGAACGCTGCTCGCGTTCCTCGTGCCGTCCGCCGCCGGGCGCGTCGTCATCACGCTGCCGTTCGTCCTCAAATTCGCCGAGCAGCTCGGATTCCGGGAAGGCTCGAACGGGCGCACCGCCATGGCGCTCGCGCTCGGCATGGGCACGGTATTCCCGACCTTCTCGATCCTGCCGGCGGCGGTGCCCAACATGGGCCTCGTCGGCGCGGCCGAGAGCATCTACGGCATCCAGTTCACCTACGGGCTCTACCTCGCGCAGAACTTCCCGGTGATCGGCATCCCCTCGATGCTGTTCCTGCCGCTCGCGCTCCGCTTCGTCTATCCCGATACGCCGCGGCCGCGCTTCGAGACCGCGGAGTGGCGGCCGCTCGGCGGCGGCGAGATCCGCCTCACCATCATCCTGCTCATGTCCCTCGCGCTGTGGCTCTCCGACGCCTGGCACGGCGTGTCGCCCGCCTGGGTGGCGCTCGGCGCGGCGGTGCTGCTCGTGCTGCCGCGCATCGGCGTGATCGCGCCCGAGGAGCTGGTCCGCGGCGTCAATTACGGCCCATGGTTCTACATCGCCGCCCTCGTCGGCATGGGGGCCGTCGTGCACAACAGCGGGCTCGGCGACGCGGTCGGGCGGCTCGTCCTGTCGGTGATCCCGCTGTCGCCGGGCAACGATGCGCAGAACTTCGTCGCCATGGTCGCGTTGGGCATGGGGATGGGGCTGGTCTCGACCATGCCGGGCCAGCCCGGCATCATGACGCCGCTCGCCCAGCCGATCGCCGACGCGACCGGCTGGCCCCTGATGACCGTGCTGATGGCCCAGGTGCCGAGCTGGGGCCTCGCGCTCGTGCCCTACCAGAT
>DASWLB010000022.1:0-13125 GCA_036396315.1 Alphaproteobacteria bacterium | reverse complement strand
GCTCCTACGGCATCCAGGTGGCGCGGTTGGCCGGCCTGCCCGAGCCGGTGCTGGCGCGGGCGCGCCAAGTGCTGACCGTCTTGGAACAGCGCTCGGCCGGCACGGCCTCTTCCAGCCAGAAGGCCAGCGTGCTAGACGATCTGCCGCTCTTTGCGCACCAGCCAGCCCCAATGCCGGTGCAGCAGGACGCAGTTCACGCCGCGCTCGACGCCGTCCGACCCGACGAGATGACCCCCAAACAAGCGATTGAAGCGCTGTACGAGTTAAAGAAAATCCGCGATGACGCTCGCCGAAGCTGAGGCAAAGCCACGCAAACCCCTCTTCGCGCTCAAGTCCGCCGAGACCATTCTCGGCGAGCTGGACGCGGCGATCGGCGATGAAGCGCCCAAATCTGGCGCCGCTCGCGCTATCGTGCTGGCCCATATCCGCATGACCTTGGCCGAAGCCCGCAAGCAGGCCGAGGCCGAACTGCTCGCCACCGGCAAGGGCACGCGCTGCGCGCAAAATCTCAGCGCCGCCCAGGACGAGCTCATCACCGCGGTACATATGTTTGCCACCCGCCGGGTCTATCCGGTCGACAATCCCTCAGGCGCCGAGGCCATCGCGCTTTCCGCCGTCGGGGGCTATGGCCGCGGGACGCTGGCGCCGGGTTCGGACATCGATCTGCTGTTCATCCTGCCCTACAAGCAGACACCCTGGGGCGAGCAGGTCACCGAATATATCCTCTATATGCTCTGGGACCTGGGTCAGAAGGTCGGCCACGCCGTCCGCTCGGTGGACGAATGCCTGCGCATGGCGCGCTCGGACATGACGGTGCGGACGGCTACGCTGGAGGCCCGCTACCTGACCGGGGACGCAACCCTTTTCGATACGCTGGTCACGCGCTTCGAACACGACATCATGGCCCGGACCGGCCCCGAATTCATCGCCGCCAAGATGGCCGAGCGCGACGAGCGCCACAAGGCGATGGGCAATACCCGCTATGTGGTCGAGCCCAACATCAAGGACGGCAAGGGCGGGCTGCGCGATCTGCAGACCCTGTTCTGGATCGCCAAGTACCTGTACCGCGTCGACGAGGTGTCGGACCTGGTCGGCGCCGGCGTGTTCACCCAGGCCGAAGCCGACCGGTTCCTCAAGGCGCAGAACTTCCTGTGGACCGTGCGCTGCCACATGCACTACTTCGCCGGCCGGGCGGAGGAACGCCTCACCTTCGACATGCAGCCCGAGCTCGCGCGCCGCATGGCCTATCGCGACCATGCCGGCACGCGCGGCGTCGAGCGCTTCATGAAGCACTACTATCTCACCGCAAAGGAGGTCGGGAACCTCACCCGCATCTTCTGCGCCGCCCTCGAGGCCGAGCACCGGCGGAAGCCGCGCCTGCAATTGCCGACCTTCGGGCTGTTCCGCCGCGAGCTCGAAGGCTTCCCGGTCGAGGGCGGCCGGCTCTCCGTCGCGCAGCGCCGCGACCTCACCGACGACCCGGTGAAGATGCTCAAGCTCTTCCACGTCGCGCAGGCGAACGAGATCGACATCCACCCGAAGGCGCTGCAATGGATCACGCGCGATCTCCGGCGCGTCGACGACATCCGCGACGATCGCGAGGCGAACCGCCTGTTCCTCGAAATGCTGACCTCGCGGAAGGATCCGGAAACGACGCTCCGCCGCCTCAACGAGGCCGGGGTGTTCGGCCGGTTCGTGCCCGATTTCGGGCGCGTCGTCGCGCAGATGCAGCACGACATGTACCACGTGTTCACGGTCGACGAGCACACCATCTTCGCGATCGGCATCCTGCGCGCGATCGAGGAGGGCCGCTTCAAGGACCAGATGCCGATCGCCTCGGAAGTCGTGCACAAGATCGCCTCGCGGCGCGCGCTCTACGTCGCGCTCCTGATCCACGACATCGGCAAGGGACGGGGCGGCGACCACTCGATCATCGGCGCCGACATCGCGCTCAAGCTCGGGCCGCGGTTCGGATTGACGCCGGAGGAAACCGAGACCGCCTCGTGGCTCGTGCGCTACCACCTGGTCATGAGCCGCACCGCGTTCCACCGCGACGTGAACGACCCCAAAACGATCCACGACTTCGTCGAGGCGGTGCAGTCGGTGGAGCGGCTCAGGCTCCTCCTCGTCCTCACCGTGGCCGACATTCGCGCCGTCGGGCCGACCGTGTGGAACGCGTGGAAGGCGGCGTTGCTGCGCGACCTCTACTACGCGGCCGAGGAGGTGATGTCGGGCGGCATGGCGTTCGAGGGGCGGAGCCGCCGGGCGGAGGGGGCGAAGTCGCTGCTCGTCGAACGGCTGCGCGCGGCCGGCTGGGACGAACCGCGCATCGCCGCGCACGTGGCCCGCTGCCCGCAATCGTACTGGCTCGCCTACGACACCGACACGCACGCCTATCATGCCGGTCTCGCCGACCGCGCCGCGCGCGAGGACCTGAAGCTCCTCGTGGACGTACGCGACGACCTCTACCGCGGCACCAACGAGGTCACGGTGTATACCGCGGACCATCCCGGCCTGTTCTCGCGCATCGCCGGCGGCATCGCCGTGTCGCGCGCCAACATCCTCGAGGCCAAGATCTTCACCCTGTCGGACGGCATGGCGCTCGATTCGTTCCAGATCCAGGACGCGACCGGCGCCCGCATCGAGCGCCGCGACCAGGTCGAGCGGCTGATATCGCGCATCGACCGCGCGCTCACCGGCCGGCTCCGCGTCCGCCAGGAACTCGCCGGCCGTCCGGCCACGGCGGCCCGCACCCACGTGTTCACCGCGACGCCGCGCGTGCTCATCTCCAACAAGGCGAGCCGCACCCATACGGTGGTCGAGGTCAACGGCCGCGACCGGCCGGGCCTCCTGTTCGAGGTGACGCAGGCGCTGTTCGACCTCGGGCTGCAGATCTCGAGCGCGATGGTCTTCACCTACGGCGAACGCGCGGTCGACGTGTTCTACGTCAAGGACGTGTTCGGCTTCCAGGTGACGCACGAGGGCAAGCTCGAGCGCATCCGCGAGGCGCTGATCGCGGCGCTCGAGGGCGCGGAGCCGAAGCCGCTCGCCGCGGTAGGGGGCCGCGCCGCGGCCGCGATCGTCAAGCTTCCGGATGCGGCGGAGACGCGCAAGGCGGCGCGCCTGCCGCGGCGCGCGAAGCCCGGCCGCGCCAAGCGCACGGGCCCGCGGCCCCCGCGGCGTCCGACGCGCCGCCGCAGCCGCGGCTGAACGCCGAATCGGCGGCGCGGCAATGCGCCTTCCGCCGGCCGTAAAATTTCAATAAACCGTTTGCCCATGGCGTTGATGCGCGCGGTCGCGACGGTCGGCGGCTACACGATGCTGAGCCGGCTGACCGGCTTCGCCCGCGACATCCTGATCGCGGCCTTCATGGGCGCGGGGCCGGTCGCCGACGCGTTCTTCGTCGCGTTCAAGCTGCCCAACTTCTTCCGCCGCCTGTTCGCCGAGGGCGCGTTCAACGCGGCCTTCGTGCCGCTCTTCGCCGGCAGGCTCGCGACCGGCGGCGCGGCGAGCGCGCGCGAATTCGCCGAAGAGGTGCTGAGCGTGCTCGCGCTCACCTTGTTCGCCTTCGTCACCTGCCTGCAGATCGCGATGCCCTGGCTGATGTACGGCTTCGCGCCGGGCTTCGTCGACGAGCCGGTGCGGTTCGACCTCGCGGTCGAGCTTGCCCGCCTCACCTTCCCCTATCTCCTGTTCATCTCGCTGGTGTCGTTCTTCGGCGGCGTCCTCAACTCGCTCAACCGCTTCGCCGCGGCGGCGGCGGCGCCGGTCCTGCTCAACCTGGTGATGATCGGGGCGATCCTCGCGCTCACGCCGCACGTGGCGACCCCGGGCCATGCGCTCGCCTGGGGCGTTTCGGCGGCAGGCGCCGTGCAGTTCCTGTGGCTCGCCGTCGCCTTGTCGCGGGCCGGCATGCGGCTCCGGCTGGTGCGCCCGCGGCTCACGCCCGGGCTCCGCCGCCTGTTCGCCCTCGTCCTCCCCGGCGCGCTCGGGGCCGGGGTCGTGCAGGTCAACCTGTTCGTCGACGTGATCATCGCCTCGCTCCTGCCCACGGGTGCGATCTCGTTCCTGTACTACGCCGACCGGGTGAACGAGCTGCCGGTCGGCGTCGTCGGCGTCGCGGTCGGCACGGCGCTCCTGCCGCTCCTCGCGCGCCAGGTCCGGTCGGGCGACGATGCGGGGGCGCGCGCGAGCCTCAACCGCGCGGTCGAGCTTGCGCTCCTGCTCGGCCTGCCGGCGGCGACCGCGTCGTTCGCGATCGCCGGGCCGATCGTTGCGGTCCTGTTCGAGCGCGGCGCGTTCGGCGCGGCCGAGACGGCGGCGACGGCCGCGGCGCTGATGGCGTTTTCGGTCGGGCTCCCGGCCTACGTGCTCGTCAAGGTGCTGGCGCCCGCCTTCTTCGCGCGCGAGGACACGCGGACGCCGGTGCGGTTCGCCGTGATCTGCGTCGGGGTGAACTTCGTGCTCAACATCGTCCTCGGGCTGATGAGCCCGCTCGCCCATGTCGGCATCGCGTCCTCGACCGCGATCGCCGCCTGGCTCAACACGGCCCTCCTCGCGACCGCGGCGCGACGGCGCGGCTATTTCGTGCCCGATGCGCGGCTTCGCGCGCGCCTGCCCCGCATCCTCGCGGCGGCGGTCGTCATGGCGGCGATCGTTTGGCTCGCGGCCAGGTTCGCCGAACCGTTCTTCGCCGATGGCGAGATCGCGCGCGCGGCGGCGATGGCGGTGTTGATCGGCGCCGGGGTCGCGGTCTTCGGCGTCCTCGTCCTCGCGACCGGCGCCGCGGGTCTGGCCGAGCTCGGCCGCCACCTTGCCCGGGCTCGTCCCGGGCGCGCCGCCGGCCCTTGACCGGTCCCGGGCGAGCGGCGATAACCGCCGCGCCTCAAGGGGTTCCGCATGAGTCGCATCTTCTCCGGCGTGCAGCCGACCGGCAACCTGCACCTCGGCAACTATCTCGGCGCGATCCGCAACTTCGTGCGCCTGCAGGACGGCAACGAGTGCATCTACTGCGTCGTCGATTTGCACGCGATCACGGTGTGGCAGGAGCCCGACGAGCTGCGCCGCTCGATCCGCGAGGTGACCGCGGCCTTCATTGCCTGCGGCGTCGATCCCCAGCGGAGCGTCATCTTCAACCAGAGCCAGGTGCCGGCGCACGCCGAGCTCGCCTGGATCTTCAACTGCATCTCCCGGCTCGGCTGGCTCAACCGCATGACCCAGTTCAAGGAGAAGGCCGGCAAGAACCGCGAGAACGCCTCGGTCGGGCTCTACGCCTACCCCAACCTGATGGCGGCCGACATCCTTGCCTACAAGGCGACCCACGTGCCCGTCGGCGAGGACCAGAAGCAGCACCTCGAGCTCGCGCGCGACATCGCCCAGAAGTTCAACACCGATTTCGGCCGCGACGTCTTCCCGCTGGTCGAGCCGGTGATCCTGCCCGACGCGGCCCGCGTGATGAGCCTCCGCGACGGCCGGGTGAAGATGAGCAAGTCCGACCCCTCGGACCAGTCGCGCATCAACCTGTCGGATTCCGCCGATTCGATCGCCCATAAGATTCGCCGCGCCCGCACCGATCCGAATCCCGTGCCGGACGGCAGCAAGGAGGGCGGCACCCGCACCGAACGGCCCGAGGCGTTCAACCTGCTCGACATCTTCGCGGCGCTCGCCGGCCGTCCGCTCGCCCAGGTGCAGCGCGAATACGGCGGCAAGCCGTTCTCGGTCTTCAAGGAGGCGCTGACCGCGCTTGCCGTCGACAAGATCGGCCCGATCGGCGAGGAGCTCCGCCGGCTCCGCGACGACCCCGGCCATGTCGATCGCGTGCTGCGCGAGGGCATCGTCCGGGCCCGCGAACTGTCCGAGCCGGTGATTCGCGAGGTGCACGATGTCGTCGGGCTGCTTCGGCCGTAAATCCCTGATTTTCATGCGTTCGGGCCGTCGAAAACGCTTGCATCGCGGAGCCCGCCCGCACAAATAGAGTGCCTCGCGAACCCAAGGCTGCCGCCCGGCAAGGGACGAGCGTGTCGAAGCCGCCGAGCGCCTGAATGCAGATCTATCTCCCCATCGCGGAGATGTCGGCGAACGCGCTCCTTCTTCTCGGGCTCGGCGGCATCGTCGGGTTCCTCTCCGGCATGTTCGGCGTCGGCGGCGGCTTCCTGATGACGCCGTTCCTCATCTTCACCGGCATCCCGCCCGCCGTCGCGGTCGCCACCGGCGCCAATCAGGTGGTCGCCTCCTCGGTGTCCGGCGTGCTCGCCCACTGGCGGCGCGGCAACGTCGATTTCAAGATGGGGCTGGTGCTGCTCGCGGGCGGCGTGGTCGGCTCCTCGATCGGCGTCTTCGTGTTCACGCTGATGCGGGAGCTGGGCCAGGTCGATGTGCTGGTCTCCGTCTCCTACGTCCTGTTCCTCGGCGTCATCGGCATGCTGATGATGTTCGAGAGCCTGCGCTCCTGGCTGCGCAGCCGGAACCCGTCGGCGCCCCGCCAGCGGCTGCACGTCCATCTGTGGATTCACCGTCTGCCGCTGAAGATGCGGTTCCGGCGCTCCAAGCTCTACATCAGCGCGCTCGCGCCGGCGCTGATCGGCATGTTCGTCGGCGTGATCTCGGCGGTCATGGGTGTCGGCGGCGGTTTCGTCATGGTGCCGGCCATGATCTACCTCCTCGGCATGCCGACCGCGGTCGTGATCGGCACGTCGCTGTTCCAGATCATCTTCGTCATGGCGAACGTCACCTTCCTGCAGGCGATCAGCAACCAGTCCGTCGACGTGGTGCTGGCGCTCCTCCTGGTCGTGGGCGCGGTGGTCGGCGCGCAGCTCGGCACCGTGGCGGGCACGCGGCTGCGCGGCGAGCAGGTGCGGGCACTTCTCGGCCTTCTCGTGCTCGCGGTCGGCGTTCGGGTCGGCTACGACCTCGTGGCGGCGCCGCCCGATCTTTTTACGCTCGACCCGCACGTGAGCGGGGTGTTGTGAGGCTGCGCCGGTTCGCGGGCGCGGCGGCGGCGGTCTTCGTCGCGGTCGGAGCCGCGTCCGGCGCGATGGCCCAGGCGCCGACGCCGCTCGTTGCCGACATATCGAGCCGCGAGATCGCGATCTCCACCGGATTTGCCGGGGCGGAGCTTCTCCTGTTCGGCGCGATCGAGGGGCGCGGCGACGTGGCGATCGTCGTGCGCGGGCCGCGCGGGCCGGCGATCGTCCGCAAGAAGGAGCGCATCGCCGGCATCTGGCTCAACAGCGAATCGCGGAGCTTCGCCAACCCGCCGGTCTATTACCGGACGGCGAGCACGCGTCCGCTCGCCCGCATCGCCCCGCACGCGGTGCTCGAGCGCTACGAGATCGGCGTGCCGAACCTGCGCGTCGCGCTCGCGACCGGCGAACATCAGGAAGGCGCGGCGGACTTCCGCGAGGCGTTCCTGCGCAACAAGGTCTCGGCCGGGCTCTACGACCGCGACGTGACGCCGGTCACCATCATCGGCGGGCGGCTGTTCCGCGCCACCGTGTGGTTCCCTCCCAACGTGCCGGTCGGGCTGTACCAAGTCGAGATGTATCTGTTCCGCGACGGCCGGCTGGTCTCGCGCCGCATCACGCCGCTCGTCGTGCGCAAGGTCGGCATCGAGGCGCAGATATTCGAGTACGCGCACCAGGAATCGATGAGCTACGGCCTCATTGCCATCGGCATTTCGCTGATGGCAGGATGGCTCGGGGCACTCATCTTCCGGAGGGCTTGAGGGGCATGGGTCCGGATCAAACCAGTCCCGGCGCCGAGACGCGGGCCGCGCCCGACCAGGGTGCGCGCGAGCGCATGTTCCTCGTCGTCGTCGACTCCTCGGCCGAGATGCGCAATGCGCTGCGCTTCGCCTGCCGGCGCGCCCAGCACACGGGCGGCCGCGTGGCGCTCCTCTACATCATCGAGCCCGCCGATTTCCAGCACTGGGTCGCCGTGCAGGAGAAGATGCGCGAAGAACGCCGCGGCGAGGCCGAGCAGGTCTTGCAGAGTCACGCGTCCGAGGTTCAGCTCATCTCGGGCAGCGTGCCGGTGCTCTATGTGCGCGAGGGCCAGCCGCGCGATGCCATCATGCAGGTGATCAAGGAAGAGCCGCGCATCGCCATCCTCGTGCTCGGCGCCGGCACCCAGAAGAAGGGACCGGGCCCGCTCGTGACCTCGCTCGCCGGCAAGATGTCGGGCAAGTTCCCGATCCCGATTACGGTCGTCCCGGGCTCGCTCACCGAAGAGGAGATCGACGCGCTCACGTAAGGCGTGTCGCGGCAAGCTCCCGTTAACCTAAATGCCCGCATTCGCCGCGAATTTCGCGAAAAATTTTCTCGCGGGGTTTCAGTCACTTGATGCGGAGCGCGAGGGTTAGCGGGACGACGGCGCTTGACCTTAACTTTCTCTTCATACACCTTCGCCGCATCGGAGCCCGCAGTTGGAAGAGCAGCCGATGTTCATTCAGACCGAGCAGACCCCGAATCCGGCGACGCTCAAGTTCCTCCCCGGCCAGCCGGTGATGGAACGGGGGACGGCCGATTTCCCCTCGCGCGACGCGGCGCAACGCTCGCCGCTTGCCCTCCGACTCTTCGAGATCGACGGCGTCACCGGCGTCTTCCTCGGCCGCGACTTCGTCTCGGTCAGCAAGGAAGATCGCGTCGAGTGGCACGTGCTGAAGCCCGCGATCCTCGGTGCGCTGATGGAGCACCTCAGCGCGGGGCTCGCGGTCGTCGAGGATGCGGCCGGCGCGGCCGCCGCGGAGCCGGGTGAGGACGACGAGATCGTCGCCCAGATCAAGGAGCTGCTGGACACGCGGGTGCGCCCCTCGGTCGCCCAGGACGGCGGCGACATCGTCTTCCGCGGCTTCGAGGACGGCATCGTCTTTCTGCATCTTCAGGGCGCCTGCGCGGGCTGCCCCAGCTCGACGGCGACGCTCCGGATGGGCATCGAAAATCTTCTGCGTCACTACGTCCCCGAAGTCGTCGGGGTGGAGGCCGTTCAGTAACCGGCGGCACAAGCCGGCCATCACGCACTGCGAAAAACAGTCCCCGGGCGAGGGTGTAGCCGGGGCGGAATACGGGAGCGCATTGGATGAGGAGACCCCTTGCCGTCGGGCGGCAACGCCTCGACATCGAGCGTGCCGCCATCCTGCTCACGGTCGCCTCGATCGCGGCGCTGTACGCGGCCGCGGTCCGCTACACAGGCCCGATGGGCCGGCAGGTCGCGGACCTACCGGCCCATTTCCACATCGACGAGGCGGTCATCGATTTCGCGGCGATATCGCCCGCCGCGGGCACGCCGGCCACCCGCGCCACCCGGCGCGACACCAACTTCTCGGCCCTCGCCTACAGCCTCGATGCCGTGCGCCGCCGGCGCGAGGTGCCGCGCGTGTTCGTGGCCAGCGTGCCGGCGGACCTGCGCGAGATCGCCGACAACGATCGGCGCAAGATCGCCTTCATCAAGATTGTGCTGCCGCTCGTGCTGCACGTGAACGAACTGATCGCGAACGACCGCGGTCGCGTGCTCGCGCTTCAGGACAAGGCCGACGCCGGCGGCGACCTCGTGGCGGCCGATGTCGATTGGCTCGAGAATCTCGCCCGGCGTCACGGTCTCCCCCGGGCGGACTTCGCCGCCCTGCTGCGGCACGTCGACGTGATCCCGCCCTCGCTCGCCGTCGCGCAAGCCGCGATCGAGAGCGGCTGGGGCACCTCGCGGTTCGCGCTCGAGGGCAACGCGCTGTTCGGCCAGTACACCTACAAGGCGGAGGACGGACTTCTGCCGCGCGCCCGCGACACCGGCAAGTCGCACCGCATCCGCGCGTTCAATTTCCTGGTCGACGGGGTCAAGGCCTACGCGGCCAACCTCAATTCCCATCCGGCCTACGAAGATTTCCGCAAATTGCGCAAGCGGCTCAGGGCCGAACGGTCGGAGCCGAACGGCTACCGCCTCGCGGCGACGCTGACGCGCTACTCGGAGCTGGGCGAGGAATACGTGCGGTCGCTGCGCACCATCATCGCGGCAAACGAGCTCGAGCCGCTCGACGAAGCGCGGCTTGCCGAGCGCCTCACCGTCGGCGGACTTGCCCATGACGACCCCGATGCGTGATCGGGTTCGCCGTTACCGCCGCGTCACGTAGAACTGCATCCCGAACCAGCGCCAGCGTCCGTCCGGGCCGGGCGCGGTGCAGTTGACGCGCGCGCGGCCGTACGGGAACGGCCGCGCGAAGCGCACCTCGAAGCGCCGCTCGCCGAGGCGTTCGATCTCCGTCCGCCCCTCGCTGGTCGCATAGCAGGCGAGCCCGTCGAGCCGCTCGATCCCGGCGGCGACCGTGAACCCCATCGCGGGCGGGTTCGCGCCCGCGCGCACCAGCGGGTCGGCCGGGGTCACGTCGGTCACCGGCAGGGGCAGGGCGCGCGCGGCGAGCCGGAAGCGGCCGAGGTCCCCATACGTCTCGTTCAGCGCGAAGCGCGGCAGATAGAAGAAATCGGCGCCGGGATGGACGACGCCGGAATGCTGGCCGAACGCCGTGTCGTGGCCCGAAGCCGCGACGATCGGTTTCAGCGCGAGCGCGTATTCGCCGTAAGGATACGCGAACAGGGCGGGCGCCTCGCCCAGCTCGGCGACGAAGCGCCGGCGCGACCGCTCGAGCTCGTCGCGCGCCTCGGCTTCGGTCAGATCGGGCATGTGCGGGTGCGCGGCGGTGTGCGCGCCGATCGCGACGCCCTGGCCGCGCACTTCGCGGATCTCGTCCCAACTCATCATCTCGGCCCCGCCGCCGACCTGGTCGGTGGCGACGAACAAGGTCACCGGAAAGCCGGCGCGGCGCAGTCGGGGCCATGCCTCGCGATAGAACGACCGGTAGGCGTCGTCCACCGTGATCCCGACGGCTCGTTCGGGCAGGCTCTCGCGGGCGCGCAGCCGGGCGATAATGTCGGCGACCGGCAACACGGCGTAGCCGCCCTGGGCGAGTTCGGCGAGATGGGCCTCGAACTGGTCGAGCCGGATGTTGGTCGAGGGAAAGGCGCCTTCGCCGAACCGGTGATAAATGAACACCGTCGCCCAGTCGGCGGCCCGCGCCGGGGCAGGGGACGCCGCGACGAGCAGGAGCGCCGCGATCGCACCGAGGTATGCGCGCCACCCGCCGCGTGCCGCGCCGTGTTCCTGTCGATCGGCCATGTCGTTCGGCCGCCCCCGCCGGGTCGCGCCGCCGCCGGTTCGCCCGTCCGGTCCCCCGGGCTGGCAGCGCATTGGGTTTGTCTTAATATAGGCGCCCGCCGACTTCCAGGATGGTCCGGACGGCGAATGGCAAGGAGCGCGCGGCGCCCCGTGACGTATTTTGACCGCGATGCGGCCGCGCCGGCGCGTCGGGCGCCGTCACATCATCGGCCGCGGCAGGGCCGCATCGCCGAGAAGCGGATAGGCGCGCGGACGGAACAGCTGATAGTGCCACCATTCGTTGCGATAGTGGTCCCAACCCGCAGCGGTCATGAGGCCGAGGAGGAGCAGACGGTTGCGCTGCGCGCCGGGGGGCACGTCGGTGCTTGCGTGATGGGACCGGCTCGTGAACTCGTCGAACCCGGTCCCCATGTCGAGCGCGGCGCCGTCCGTGCCGACGAGTGTCAGGTCGACCGCGACGCCCCGCGAATGCGGCGAACCGCGGCGCGGGTCGGCGAGGAACTCGGGATCGGGCGTGTGCGCCCACAACCGCTCCTGCGCCTCGGTCGGGCGGAACCCGTCGAAGATGCGGAGCTTGAGGCCGAGCGGGGCGGCAAGCGAGACGGCGACGGCAAGCGCGCGCGCCGCGTCCTCGTGCAAATAACAGATCGGCCGGCGATAGATCGCCGCGCCCGTGAAGTTGCGCGGGGTCGCATAGGCGAGGTCGAGCTCGACCCCGAATCCGTCCGCCGTGACTTCGACCAGCGCCAACCCGATCGCCCCGCCCTGTGCCGCGCCGGTTTTATCACGCGCCGCGCGCCGCGCCAGCCCCTTGGGGATTCGCGCCGATGATCCTCTTGGGCCTCGATACGGCGGCCGCCTCCTGCTCGGTGGCGCTGTGGCGGGACGCGGCGGTCGCCGCGCGGCGCGCGAGCGCGATGGAGCGCGGCCATGCCGAGGCGCTGGTGCCGATGATCGAGGCGGTTCTCGCCGACGCGGGGATCGACTTCGCGGCGCTCGATGCCGTTGCGGCCGCGGTCGGACCCGGCTCGTTCACCGGTCTGCGCACCGGTCTTGCCGCGGCGCGCGGCTTGGCGCTCGCGCTCGGCATCCGCGCGGTCGGCGTCTCGAGCCTCGAAGCCGCATCCGTTGCCGCCCATGCGGCGCTGCCGGCCGCATCGCGCGCGACCCACGCCATCCTCGTCGCGCTCGAAACCAAGCGGGCCGACGTCTATGCGCAATGCTTCGGCCCGGACCTCGCGCCGCTCGGCGATCCCGCGGCGCTCACGCCCGCCGAGGCCGCGCGGATCGCACCGGCCGGACCGCTCTGCGTGGCCGGCGACGCGGCCTGGCGCCTCGGCGCGCCGCTCGCGCGGCGGAACCCCGCGCCGGCGTTCGCGGGCGAGACGGCAGCGCCCGATGCGGCGACGATCGCCGCGCTGGCGGCTTCGCGCCTTGCCGGGGATGCGGGCACGTCGGACTTTCCGCTCCGCCCGCTCTATCTCGCGCCGCCGATCGTCGGCAGGGCGACGGGCGGGGCAAGGGCCGTGCCGTGACCGGACTTCGCATCACCGAGCTGCGCACGGCCGATCTCTCGGCGGTCACGCGCATCCACGCCGAGAGCTTCGACGATGCGTGGAGCGCATCGATGCTGCGGCGGATCCTGTCGATGCCGGGCGCCGAAGGGATCGTCGCGCGCAACGGCGCCGGCGACGACATCGCGGGCTTCGCGCTGTCGCGCATCGCGGGCGGGGAGTCCGAACTTCTGTCGCTTGCCGTCGATCCCGCGCAGCGCCGGCGGGGCATCGGGCGCCGGCTTCTCCTCGCCGCGATCGAATCGGCGGCGCGCGGGCGCGCCAGCGTGCTGTTCCTCGAGGTCGCCGAGGACAACGCGGCCGCGCGCCAATTGTACGACCAGCACGGTTTCACGCCGGTCGGGCGCCGGCCCGACTATTACCGGATGAAGGACGGCACCACGGTGGCCGC
>DASWLB010000021.1:0-5511 GCA_036396315.1 Alphaproteobacteria bacterium | reverse complement strand
TCGTTCATCGAATCCTATCTCGACGCCGTCGGCGACCGGGCGCTGGCGGTGCCGGGCGCCTATCAGATCGAGGCCGAAGGGGCGCAGCTGTTCACGCGCATCGACGGCGACAGCTACACCGTGCTCGGGTTGCCGCTGCTTGCCCTCCTCGAATTCCTGCGCGAGGCGGGAGCGCTCGCCGCATGATCCTGTCTGGCCGTGCGCGGCTCGCCGGCGTGACGGGCTGGCCGGTCGGGCACTCGCTCTCGCCCCGTCTGCACAACTACTGGCTCGACCGCTACGCCATCGACGGCGCCTACGTGCCCCTGCCGGTCGCGCCTGAGCATTTCGCGGCGTCGCTCACTTCCCTCGCGCGGCTCGGCTTCGCCGGAGTCAACGTCACGGTGCCGCACAAGGAGGCGGCGCTTGCCGCGGTCGACGAGGTGGACGATGCGGCCCGCCGCATCGGCGCGGTCAACACCGTCGTGTTCGCGCCGGACGGTCGCGCGCGCGGCAGCAACACGGACGGGTTCGGCTTCGTCGAGAATCTGCGCGCGGCGCGACCGGGCTGGACCTGCAGAGGAGGCCGGGTGACGGTGCTGGGCGCAGGCGGGGCGGCGCGCGCGGTCGTCGTCGTGCTTGCCGACGAAGGCGCGGCCGACATCCGGCTCGTCAATCGAACCGAGCCGCGCGCCCGCGCGCTCGCCGCCTCCCTCGGCGGGCCGGTCACCGTGCTCGGATGGGACAAACGGGACAAGGCGCTCGAAGGCATCGATCTGCTGGTCAACACGACGGTGCTCGGCATGGCGGGCAACCCGCCGCTCGCGCTCGATCTCGCCGTCCTGCCCGCCGGTGCCGTGGTGTGCGACATCGTCTATGCGCCGCTGGAGACGCCGCTCCTCGGCGCGGCGCGGCGGCGCGGCAATGCCTGCGTGGACGGGCTCGGCATGCTGCTGCACCAGGCGCGGCCCGGCTTCGCCGCCTGGTTCGGCCGTGACCCCGAAGTGACGGAAGAGGCGCGTGCGTTCGTGCTCGAGGGCCTCACGGCTCGCACCGGATGAGCCGCGCCGCATGGTGATCCTCGGCCTCACCGGCTCGATCGGCATGGGCAAATCGACCGCCGCGGCGGCGCTCAGGCGGCTCGGCCTCGCGGTCCACGATTCCGACGCCGTGGTCCACGCGCTCTACGCCCCGGGCGGGGCGGCGGTCGATGAGATCGCGGCAGCGTTCCCCGGCGTCGTTCGCGCCGACGGATCGGTCGACCGCGCCGCCCTGTCCAAGCGCGTGATCGGCGATGCGGCCGCTCTCGCCCGGCTCGAGGCGATCGTCCATCCGCTGGTCGGCGAGGCGCGCGACCGGTTCCTGCGCGCGATGGCGGCGCGCCGCGAGCCCATCGTGGTGCTCGATATTCCGCTGATGTTCGAGGCGGGGCTCGACCGGCTGTGCGACGCCGTAATCGTCGTCTCGGCGCCGCGGTTCCTGCAGAAGGCGCGGGTGATGTCGCGACCCGGCATGACGTCGGACCGGCTCGCCGCCATTCTCGGACAGCAGATGCCGGACGCGGAGAAGCGCCGCCGCGCCGACTTCGTCGTTCCGACCGGTTCGGGGCGGCGGGCGAGCTTGCGGCGACTCGCCGAGATCGTCAGAGTGATGCGCCGCCGCCCCGCGAGACGAACGCATGCGCGAAGTCGTCCTTGACACCGAAACCACCGGGCTCGATCCCGCCGCCGGGCATCGCATCGTCGAGGTCGGCTGCATCGAGCTGCTGAACCATCTGCCGACCGGCAAGTCGTTCCACCGGCTGGTCAACCCGGGGCGCGCCATGCCGACCGCGGCATACGAGGTGCACGGGCTGTCTGACGAGCGGCTGGCGAAGCAGCCGCCGTTCGCCACGGTCGTGGCCGAGTTCCTGGAATTCATCGCCGACTCGCCGCTCGTCATCCACAACGCCGCGTTCGATATCGCCTTCGTCAACGCCGAGCTCGCGGCGCTCGCCTTGCCGCCGATCGCGGAGTCGCGGGCCATCGACACCGTCGGCATGGCGCGCCGCAAGTTCCCCGGCGCGCCGGCCAGCCTGGATGCGCTGTGCAAGCGGTTCGCGATCGACCTGTCGGGGCGCGAGAAGCACGGCGCGCTCGTGGATGCGGAGCTGCTCGCTGCCGTCTACCTCGAGCTGCTCGGCGGGCGGCAGCCGGCGCTCGGGCTGATCGCCGAGGCCGAGACCGAGAGCGCGACCGAACACCGGCGCATCCAGCGCGCGCCGCGGCCGCACGCGCCGAGCGCGGACGAGATCGCGGCGCACGACGCCTTCCTCGCGACGCTCGACAAGCCGATCTGGAAATCGTGACCGGAACGACCGTTGCCGCCGTCCCGAGCGCTACGCGGTGCCCTGCGGCGAGCCCGCCTGCAAGCCGGGCAGGTTGCCCTCGGCGCGGCGGCGGCGATAAAGCTCGGCGAAGTCGATGGGATGGATCATCAGCGGCGGGAAGCCGCCGTCGCGGGTCGCGTCGGCGACGATGTTGCGCGCGAACGGAAACAGGTGGCGCGCGCCTTCGATCAACAGGAGGGCCATGCGGTCGGGCTCGGCGACGCCCTGAACGGTGAAGATGCCGGCGTAGCTCACCTCGACCAGGAACAGCGTCTGCGCCTCGATCTTCGCCTCGCCGCGCATGGTGAGGGCGACCTCGTAATTGTCGCCGCCCAGTCCGCGCGCGTTGGTGCTGACCTCGATCGACACGTTGGGGCCGCTGCCCGCCGCCTCTTGCATTTTGGAGTAGTGGCTGGGCGCCTGCGGATTCTCGAACGACAGGTCCTTCAGGTACTGCGCCTGGATCGCGAGCGGAAGCGCGCTCGGCGGCGTGCCGGCGATTTGTTCATCGGCCATCGGGGTCTCCTTCGGGCGTCGGCACTAGCACGGATCGGACCGATCAGGCAACCGCGGGAGGTCATGCTCTAGTCGGATCGAAGCGAACCGTCTCGCCGTTGGTGAGGCTCGCCCGGGCGAGCGAGCGGATCACGCCCCAATGGGTGATGACGGCGACGTGCGGCCAATCGGTGGCGCGCGCGATGTCGGCGCGGAACTCGGCGCAGCGCGCATCGAGCGCCGGCTCGCCTTCCACCGCGGCATGCCACCAGACCTCGTCGAGTTGTTCGAGGGCGAGGCCCGACCAGCGCGCGGCAAGGCCGGACCGGCAGGTGCCCACGTCGCAGGCGAATGCGGCGCGCTCGCGCACCCGCGCATCGACGGTGACGGGAATGCGGAGATGCCGGGCGACGATCTCCGCGGTCTCGAGCGCGCGGGTGAAGGGGCTCGCGATCAGGCGCCGCAAATCCTCGCCGGCGAGCCGGCGCGCCGCCGCTTCCGCCTGCGCGCGCCCGACCGCGGTCAGCGCCGGGTCCGCAACGCCGGGATCGCGCCGCGTCGCGCCATAGACGCGGTTGAACACGGTCTCGCCGTGGCGCATCAGGATCACGGCGGCAGGCGCCTCCGCCCGGCGGGTTCGTCGGGCTCGCGGACCTCGCGGAACTCGCCGTCGATGACCGGCCCGCCGCGCCCGCCGCGACGCATGCGGCCGTTAACGACGATGGTCACGCCGTCGGCGCGCTGCAGCGCCCGCCAGATGGCGCGGCCCAGCACGCCCCGCACCGGCGGCAGGAGAAGCGCGATGGCGATTGCGTCGGTCAGGAACCCCGGTACGACCAACAGCGCGCCGGCCAGCAAGATGCACATGCCGTCGAAGGCTTCGGCCACGGGCAGCCGGTCCTCGGCGAGGCTCCGCTGCACCCGCGAAGCCGCCGCCATGCCTTGCGAGCGGACGAGCGCCAATCCCGCCGCGGCCGCCACAAATACGAGCGCGATCGTCGGCCACGGGCCGATCTCCTCGCCGATCATGATGAAGATCGCGATTTCGACGATGGGAACGGCGAGGAGAGCAAGGAGCAGCAGGAGGGCCATGCTTGCGATTTGGCGTCGGAGGGCCTATTTAGAAAGGGACGTCGATCAAATATAGCGCCCGGCTTCGCGAAAGCGACCGCGTTACGCAGCGACGGTCCGATTTTGCGCCTCCGCGCGATTCGTGGATTTCCGACAGCAGCGGCCATGGGTGACGGATTTCAATTCCTCGACATCGTCCTGTTCGCGATGATCGCCGGATTCCTCGTCCTGCGTCTGCGCAGCGTGCTCGGCCGGCGCACGGGCAACGAACGTCGCCCGCCCGACCTGATCGGGCGTCGGCGGCCCGAGGCGCGGCCCGAGGACAACGTGATCGAGCTGCCCGAGCAGGGCGGCCGCCGGCCGTCCGATGCGGACGTCGCGGCGGGGCGGGCGGCCGATCCGCTCGCGGCCGGACTCACCCAGATCCAGATCGCCGATCAGGCGTTCGAGCCGAAGGACTTCCTGGGCGGCGCGGCGGCGGCGTTCGAGATGATCGTCGCCACCTTCGCGAGGGGCGACACCAAGGCGCTGCGGTCGCTCCTCAACGATTCCGTGTATAGCGACTTCGCCGCCGCGATCGGCGAACGCGAACGCGCCGGGCGCAAGCTCGAAACCACCCTCGTCGGCATCAAATCGCAGGACATCATCGAGGCGCGGCTCGACGGCCGCGTCGCCTTCGTCACCGTCAAGTTCGTGACGGAACAGGTCAACGTCACGCGCGATTCCGCCGGCGCGATCGTCGAGGGCGACCCGAGCCGCGTCGCGACGGTCACCGACATCTGGACGTTCGCACGCAACACGCGCGCCCGCGATCCCAACTGGATGCTGGTTGAGACGCGAAGCCCGAACTGATCACGGCTGCGCCGTCCCGGCGCTTGCGCTTGCCGCCGCACTCGCCGCCTGCGCGCCGGTCGAAGAACCGCCCCGCCTCGCACTCGAACCCGTCGCCGTCTCCCGCCTGCCGGGATGGGATGGCGATGCCGTATCCGAGGCGATGCCGGCGCTCAAGGCGAGCTGCGCCGCGTTCGCCGCGGCGCCGCCCGGCCGCGCGGTCGGCCCCGATCCGTTGTTCGGCACGGTCGCGGACTGGCGCGATCCCTGCGCGCGGCTCGGCGCGGTCCCGGCTGGCGACGATGAAGCGGCCCGGGCTGCGCTCGCGCAATCGTTCGGCGCGTTCCGCGCCACGAACCGCGGCAATGGCACGGGGCTGGTCACCGGCTATTACGAGCCCGAACTGCGCGGGTCGCGCGCGCCGTCCGGGCGCTTCCGCGTGCCGCTGTACCGCACCCCGCCCGACCTTGTGACCGCCGATCTCGGGCTGTTCCGGCCCGCCTTCGCGGGCGAGCGCATCGCCGGCCGTCTCCACGGCACGGCGCTCAAGCCTTACGCGAAGCGCGCCGAGATCGAACGCGGCGCGCTCGCCGGGCGCGGGCTCGAGCTGGTCTGGGTCGACGACGCGGCGGACGCGTTCTTCCTCCACATCCAGGGCTCGGGGCGGGTCACGCTCGAGGACGGATCGGTCGTCCGGGTGGGCTATGCCGGCGGCAACGGGCACGCCTACACCGCGATCGGTCGCGAGCTGGCGCGGCGCGGCGTCA
>DASWLB010000020.1:0-1959 GCA_036396315.1 Alphaproteobacteria bacterium | reverse complement strand
GAATCCGAGCTGGTCGGCTGGATCCAGGAATCGCGCGGCAAGGTCGCGGGCATCGTGATCAACGCCGCGGCCTTCACCCACACCTCGATCGCGATCCTCGATGCGCTCAAGATCGCCAAGGTGCCGGTCATCGAGCTGCATTTGTCCAACCCGCTCCGGCGCGAACCGTTCCGCCGCCGTTCCTTCGTCACCGAGGCGGCGACCGGGCTGATCTGCGGGTTCGGCGCCCACGGCTACGTGCTGGCGCTCGAGGCGATGGCCGGCCTCACCGCAGTCAAGCGGGCGCGGCGATGACCGGATTCGCGGTCGATCCCGAGTTGATCCGAAGCCTCGCGCGGCTGCTCGAGGAGACCGGGCTGGTGGAGATCGAATACGCGCGGGGCGAGGAACGCGTGCGCGTGGCCAGGCCCTGGCCCGGCGGCGCGGCTCCCCACGCGCCGCAAACGTCGCCCGCGCCCGCCGCGCGCGCACCCGCTTCCCCGGCCGAGCATCCGGGCCTCGTGCGCGCGCCGATGGTGGGCACGGTGTATCTGGCGGCGGAACCCGGCGGGCCCGCCCTCGTCAAGGCGGGCGATGTCGTCGCCGAGGGCCAGACGCTGTGCCTGATCGAGGCGATGAAGACGTTCAACCCGGTGCGCGCGCCGCGCGCCGGCCGCATCGTGCGCATCCTCGTGAGCAACGGCACGCCGGTCGAGTTCGGCGAAGGGCTGATGATCGTCGAGTAGGAAGGGTCCGGATGTTCGAAAAGGTGCTGATCGCAAACCGTGGCGAGGTCGCGCTCCGCATCCATCGCGCCTGCCGCGAGATGGGCATCCAGACGGTCGCGGTGCACTCGACGGCGGATTCCGACGCGATGCACGTCCGGCTTGCCGACGAGAGCGTGTGCATCGGCGAGGCGCCGGCGCGGTCCTCGTACCTCAACGTGCCGGCGATCGTGTCGGCCGCGGTCATCACCAACGCCGACGCGATCCACCCGGGCTACGGGTTCCTCTCGGAGAACGCGCGTTTCGCCGAGATCGTCGAGGAGCACGGCATCGCGTTCATCGGTCCGGCGCCGGAGCACATCCGCCTGATGGGCGACAAGGTGGCCGCCAAGGCGGCGATGAAGCGCCTCGGCATCCCCGTCGTGCCGGGCAGCGACGGGCCGGTCGGGGGCGACAACGAGGCGATCGCCGCGGCCGAGGACGTCGGCTATCCGGTGCTGGTCAAGGCGGTCGGCGGCGGCGGCGGGCGCGGCATGAAGCGCGCGTTCGCGCCGCGCGAGCTGCCGGGCGCGATCGCGACCGCGCGCAGCGAGGCGGCGGCGAGCTTCGGCGAGCCCGCGGTCTATGTCGAGAAGCTGCTCGACCGGCCGCGCCATGTCGAGATCCAGGTGTTGGGCGATGCGTCGGGCAACCTGATCCATCTCGGCGAGCGCGACTGCTCGCTTCAGCGCCGCCACCAGAAGGTGATCGAGGAGGCGGGATCGCCCGCCTTGAATGCCGACCAGCGCGACGAGCTCGGCCGCGTCGTGTGTCGGGCGCTGTCGGCGATCGGCTACCGCAACGCCGGCACGGTCGAATTTCTCTATCAGGACGGCCGGTTCTATTTCATCGAGATGAACACCCGGCTCCAGGTCGAGCACCCGGTCACCGAGATGATCACCGGCATCGACATCGTGCGCGAGCAGATCCGCATCGCCGCCGGCGCGCCGCTCCGGCTTGCCCAGGACGACGTGCGTTTCAACGGCCACGCCATCGAGTGCCGGATCAACGCCGAATCGCCCGTATCGCTGATGCCCTCGCCCGGCCGCGTCACCGAATACCATGCGCCGGGCGGGCTCGGCGTGCGCGCCGATTCGGCGCTCTATTCCGGCTACACGGTGCCGCCGTTCTACGACAGCCTGATCTCGAAGCTCATCGTGCACGGAGCGACGCGCAACGAGTGCCTGATGCGGCTGCGCCGCGCGCTCGAGGAGTA
>DASWLB010000019.1:0-1872 GCA_036396315.1 Alphaproteobacteria bacterium | reverse complement strand
CGGTTCAGGAAGACCCCGATGCCCAGCGCCAGGGCAACCGCGGCGATCACCAGGCCGGTGATCACGGCGATGGCCCGCGCGGCCGATTCGTCGGCCTCGAGCCGGACCTCTTCCATGAGGCGCTCCTGACGCGCGGCAAAGCCATCCACCTGCGCCTCGAGCGCATCAAAGGCGGGGGCGACGCGGGCGCGGAACGAGGCCAACAGCGCCGCGGTGTCCTCCTCGGACTGGCGCAGGGCGAGGATTTCATCGATGCGGTTCTGGTGCGCGGTCCGGCTGGGGCCGATCTCGGCGCCGAGCTGCCGCCCCTCCGGCGTCAGGTCGCGCTCGAGAACTCGGGCGAGAGCCGCCTGGAACTCAACCGCGTCTGCCTCCGCACTCGCCCGGTAGCGGTCTTCACCCGTCAACAGATAACCGCGGACACCGGCGTTGTTGCCCTCCATCGCCGCCAACATCCGCAAGGAGTCGGCCAGGTTCTGGGCGTGGTGCGTGATGACGCGGTCCTTCTGCGCCACCACCACTTGCAACGCGTAGTACGAGGTGGCGCCCATCCCCACGGTGAGCAATACGACGATGCCGAAGGCGGCGCCCAGCTTCTTCCCGAAGGTCCATGATTGCGCCAATGGAGTCACTCCTTGTTGTCTGCCGGATGGACGAATCGAGCTCGTATCCGGTCGAGATGGTGCGCAAGGTTGATCAGCTCGCGGCGGCTGCCGCGGACCTCTACGAGCTCACTCGCCGATGCCCCCTCGCCGGAACGGTGGCTGGCACTCGCAGGGACCTGCGCGAAGCCTTCGAGCTCATCGAATGTAAGCGCCACCGCGCCGTCGCAGATGACGATCCAGCGGGCGACGCTCGAATCCAGCGCCTCGCCGATCAGCGCCGCCAGGCTGTGGATCCCGAGCAGCTTCCCGTGAGCGGCGCCGACCCCCAACAGCGCGGCGGCGCGGCCGGGCAACGGGGTGAACGCGGGGCAACGGCCGACGGCGATGATCTCGGAGGCGCGCAGCGCCAGCTCGCGGGCGCCGGCGCGCACGATGAGCAAGTTTTCCGTAGTCGCGGCCGCCGGCGACCGGGACTGGGCGAACGATCGATCGAACTGCTGCCGCAGCTCGAGCGCGGTCCACGAGAGCTCCCGTTCCTTCATGACATTGCCCCGCAGGCCGCGAGCTCCGCGTCGCAGAGCGCGATGAGCGCCTGACGCCCGAAGCCGCCGCCGAACAAGACGATGCGGGCGGCGTCCTCGCGGGCGAGCAGCCCGCGGGCGAGCGCCAGCTCGCGCCGGGCGCCGGGAATGTCACGCCGGCGCCGCGAAATCAGGCCGACATGCAAGTGTGGCATCGCGAAGTCGGGGTCGAGGTAGGAGGCGATCCGGTCGTGCTCGATGGCTGCGGCGCGATCGCCGGCTTGCTCGCGACAGAGCGCAACGACGTAGTGGGCCCCGGCGTTGAGCTCGTCGATCCGAAGAACCTCGCGGCAAGCGCTCTCCGCCCCGCGCGCATCACCGACGCCCACCATCAGTACGGCGCGGAGGAGCAAAGCGTCGGGGTCGACGGTTTCCTCGCCTGAGTCGGCGGGCACCATCTGGAGCGCGTCGGCGTAGCGTTCCTGTTTGAGAAGCTCGAGCGCGGCCGCGAAGCCGCCGCTGCCTTCTTGCGCGCGGACGGCGGGGTCGGGTGCAACGACGGGAGGGCTCGGCGGCAGCGCCCCGTTGGAGGACCGCCGCGCCAGGTCTTCGATCCGCTCGGAGGCGCGCGCGATCGCCTCGAACCACGAAACGTCATCGGCGAGCGGGGGCATAGACGGCTGCCCGCCCGGCGCCGGCGACTCTTCAGCGTGCGCCAGGGCGGTTTCCGGCGACGGCCCGATCCT
>DASWLB010000018.1:0-1960 GCA_036396315.1 Alphaproteobacteria bacterium | reverse complement strand
CACCGCGCGACCTCGGTCGCGGGCATCACGTTCCTTCATGTCCTGCAGAACGCGGCTATATATACGCTCGATGCCCTTTTGCCGCAACTCCCTGGCCCGGCGCTCCGCGCGCACCTCCGGGCTCGCTTCGAGGAAGATTTTATGGGTCGCGTCGGGGCAGATCACCGTGCCGATGTCGCGCCCGTCGATGACGACGCCACGCTTGTCCGCGGGCGGGCGCTGGGCAAACTCGCGTTGGAGACGGACGAGCGCGCGGCGGACGGCGGGGATCGCCGAGACCAGCGAGGCCGCTTGGGACACCTCCTCGCTCCGGAGTTCGCTGTGGTCGATCTCGGCGGCCGTCACGCGCTTCGCCGCCGCTTCGGCCGCCTTGGCGTCTTCGAGGTCGGCGCCCTCGCGCAAGAGCCGGAGCGCGACCGCGCGGTAGAGAAGGCCGGATTCGAGATGGGCGAGCCCGAGCCGCTCGGCGAGGCGCCGCGCGAGCGTGCCCTTGCCGCTGGCCGCCGGCCCGTCGATGGCGATGACCAGGGGACGGGAGAAGTTCATGCGGTGCGTTGCATGTTCGTATATCGAGTCTCCGGCGCGCGATGCGCCGCCTTATCGCCGGATCGGCGTTGCGTCCGTCTTTTACCGCGTTCTGCGATCCGTCCCAATGGATTGCGCCATCACACGCCCGATCGGTTACAACGGGGCGGCCATGGAGTATCTTTACCGATGCCTGACCGGAGACTCGATATGAAGATCAAAGTGGTGGTGCACGAGGCCGACGAGGGTGGCTTCTGGGCCGAAGTGCCAGCCATTCCAGGCTGCGCCACTCAAGGCGATACTATGGACGAGCTTCTGCGGAACCTGCACGAGGCCATCGAGGGCTGTCTGTCGGTGGATGTCGCCGCGCCCAAGCCGGGCGGCAAGCAGCGAATCCTGGAAATCGCCGTTTGAAGGTTTTATCCGGCCGGCAGTTTGCTCGACTCGTCGAGCGGCGCGGTTGGCGGTCGCTTCGCGTCAATGGCAGCCACCACATCTACGGCAAAACCGCGAGCGTCGTGCGCCTGTCGATTCCTATTCACGGCAATCGTCCCCTCAAGATCGGCTTGCTTCGACATTTGGCGAAGCTGGCGGAAATTCCCGAGGATGAATGGGAATAGGGACAGTGCCGTTTGCTACGCCGCGGTGTCTCCGATCTTCGCCCCCAGCGCGTTCATCAGGCCGGCGAACTCGGGGAAGCTCGTATCGATCATGCGCCCGTCGTCGATCGCCACGGGGACCTTCGCGGCGAGGCCGAGCACGAGGAACGCCATGGCGATGCGGTGGTCGTCGCGCGCGCGCACCAACGCGCCGCCCGCGGGCGCGCGGCCGGTTCCCTCGACGATGAGATCGTCGCCCTCGATCGCGACCTTGGCGCCGCACGCGGCGAGGCCTTCGGCGATCGCGGCCAGCCGGTCGCTCTCCTTGACGCGCAGCTCGGCGAGCCCGTTCATGCGCGTCCGCCCGCGCGCGTAGGCGGCGGCGACGGCAAGGATCGGGAATTCGTCGATCATCGACGGCGCGCGTTCGGCCGGCACGTCGATTCCGCTGAGCTCGCCCGCACGCACCACCATGTCGCACACCGGCTCGCCCGCCTCCTCGCGCCGGTTGGCGAAGCTTATGTCGGCGCCCATCTCGGCGAGCGTGTCGTACAGCCCGGCGCGCAGCGGATTGACGCCGACGCCCTCGATCGTCACCTCGGATCCCGGCACGATCAGCGCGGCGACCGCGAGGAACGCGGCGGAGGACGGATCGCCCGGCACGAAAACCGGGCGCGCGCGCAGCTCGGGCTCGCCGGTCACGGTCACCGCGCGCACGCCCTCGTTCGAATCCTCGACGCGCACCTCGGCGCCGAAATGGCGCAGCATCAACTCGGTGTGGTCGCGGGTGCGCTTCGCCTCGATCACCGTGGTGCGGCCGGGCGCATTCAGGCCGG
>DASWLB010000017.1:0-2198 GCA_036396315.1 Alphaproteobacteria bacterium | reverse complement strand
TTCCAGCCGCACTCGGCGAGCGCGCGGGCGATGTTGTCGCGCTCGATGCGGCGGAGCTCGCCATCCGTGAGGATCGCCAACGGCTCGGGCGCGGGCGGCGCGGCGCGCTCCGCCGACGCATCGAGCAGCCGGGCGAGGTCGAGCCGCCCGTCCTTCGCGGTGATCACCGCGCGCTCGATGACGTTCTCGAGCTCGCGCACGTTGCCGGGCCAGGGGTACGCGGCAAGCAGCCGCCGGTCGGCGTCGGTGAGCGGCGCGACGGCGCGCCCGAACTGGCGCGCGAAGCGCGCGCGGAACTGCTCGGCGAGCAGCACGGCATCCTCGCCCCGCTCGCGCAGGGGCGGGATGCGGATCGGCACGACGTTCAGCCGGTAATACAGGTCCTCGCGGAAATTTCGCTCGCGCACGGCCTGGGCGAGGTCGCGGTTGGTCGCGGCGATGACGCGCACGTCGACGCGGCGCGACCGCTCGGCGCCGACCGGCTCGAACTCGCCCGACTGGAGGACGCGGAGCAGCTTCGCCTGCAGCGCGAGCGGCAGCTCGCCCACCTCGTCCAAGAAGATCGTGCCGCCGTCGGCGAGCGCGAAGCGCCCTTCGCGCGCCCGCGTCGCGCCGGTGAAGGCGCCCTTCTCATGGCCGAAGAATTCGCTCTCGACCAACTCGGCGGGGATCGCCGCGCAGTTCACCTTGACCAGCGGCCCGCCGGCGCGCGCGCTGGCTTGGTGGATCGCGTGGGCGAACAGCTCCTTGCCGGTGCCGCTTTCGCCGAGCAGCAGCACCGTCGCATCGGTCGCCGCCACCTGACGCGCCGTCTCGAGCGCGGCGGCGAGCGCCGCGCTCCGCCCGAGGATCGCGCCGTCGGCCCCGCGCGGGCCGAGCTCGGCGCGCAGGTACGACGCCTCCGCCTCGAGCCTCTCGATGCGCCGCTCGGCTTCGATGCGCGCCGCCACGTCGCGGAAGATGAGGGTGTAGAACGGCGCGCCGGCGGCGGCGTTCTCGGACAGGGTCGCCTCGATCTCGAACGCGCGGCCGTCGGGCGTGCGCGCGCCGAGCCGGCCGGGCAGGAACGCGCGGCGCTCCGCTTCCGGCTTCGCCGCGAGGGCGACGATCTCGGCCGCGACCGCGGCGACGGCGTCCCGGTCGAGCAGTGCGTCGAGCGTGGCCGGCCTTCGCGCGGGATCGACGCCGAAGCTCTCGTCCGCCGCGCGGTTCATCAGGCGGATGCGGAGCGATGCGTCGAAATCGACGATGCCGTCCATCGCGCCGTCGATGAGGCGCGCGAGGCGCCGCTCGCGCTCCGCCGTGCGCGCCTCGGCGTTGAGCCGGCGCATCTCGGCCGCGGCGCGCTGCGCGAAGACGCGGAACACGCCGAGATAGCGCGCCGTCTCGGGCTGCGGCTTCACGTCGATCGTGGCGAGGTTGCCGATCACCGCGCCGTCCGAATCGGTGATCGGCATGCCGGTGTAGCTCACCGCGCCGAGGCGCGCGAGGTCGGGATCCTCGGGGTAGAGCTCGATGACGCGTTCCGGCACGTGCAGCACCCGGCACTGCTCGACCACCGATGCGCACGGCGTGCCGGGGGTCGAGTAGGCGAAGTCCTCGATCCACTTGCCCGAGAGCCAGAAGGCGCGCGCCTTGAGAAGCCGCTGGTCCGCCAGATAGTCGGTGACCCAGGCGCCCGAGACGCCGAGCGCCTTCGCGAGCCCCTCGACGAGGGCGCGGAAGAACTCGGGCCCGGTCTTGTCGGCCGTCGCCTCCAACAGCCGGACCAGCATCTCCTGCTCGCCCGGCCTTGCGTCCCCGCGCTGCGCCCCACGGCGGTCCGCGTCCATCCCGAAGCCTCCCCGCGGCATCATAGCAGCATCGGCGGGGCCGCCCGGAGGCGACGTTCGTCGCCTTTCCGTCGCCTATCCGTCTCCTTTTGTCTCCTTTCGGTCTCCTTTGTCTCCCTCGTCGCCTCGGGAACGGCCGGATTCCGCCAAAAGGCGACCTGAGTTACGAAAAAATCTCTCTCCGTCTCCTCAAATCCCCGCCGGTGCGCATCGGGGCCGCTGGCATGGTCTTCAAACACGCCCCTAGTACAGGAATTTAGGCAAGAAGTCAAGAACATTTACGGAACCATTTAAGTCGACGGAGGTCGCCGGAGTGCGATGGCTGACAGGGGGCGGGCGCGCGCCCTTCAGACCCTGATCTCCTCG
>DASWLB010000016.1:0-4670 GCA_036396315.1 Alphaproteobacteria bacterium | reverse complement strand
CCGGCGAGCGCCTCGTCCACGGCGTTGTCCACCACCTCGTAGATCATGTGGTGGAGGCCCGACCCGTCGTCGGTGTCGCCGATATACATGCCGGGCCGCTTGCGCACGGCATCCAGCCCGCGCAGCACCTTGATCGCGTCGGCGCCGTAGGCCTCGGCGGCCTGTTCGCGGGCGGTCTTCACGGTCGACTTGGTGGGCGGCGTCACGGTGTCCCTTTCACGCGGCGACGAGCCGGCCGCGCTCGACCCGGAAATGCTGGGCGCGGGCCAGGATCGGCGCGAAGGCCTGATCGTCGGTGCCGCTCATCCACGCCTGGGCGCCGAGCGAAGCGACTTCGTCGAACAGCGCGGCGCGGCGCGCGGCATCGAGATGGGCGGCGATATCGTCGAGGAGAAGGATCGGCGCCGTCCCGCGGTCGAGCGCCCGCAGCCGCGCATCGGCGAGCACGATCGCGACCAGGAGCGCCTTCTGCTCGCCCGTCGAGCAGCGCGCGGCGGGTTCGCCCTTGGCGACATGGGTCGCCATCACGTCGCTTCGATGCGGCCCGAGCGCGGCGCCGCCCGTATCGGCATCGCGCGCGCGGGCGCGCGCCAGCGCCTCGCGGAAGCGGTCCTCGGCATCGAGCGCCGGCATGACGGCGAGCCAGGATTCGACCTCGCCTTCGAGGCGGAGATGCGCCGCCGGGAACGGTCCGGCGGACGCCTGGCAGGCTGCGTTGAGACGGGCCGCGAGCGCCTGGCGCGCCGCGACGACCGCCATGCCCTCCTCGGCCATGGTGCGCTCGAGCGCCGATAGCCAGGCCGAATCGCCCGCGGGCCCGGCGATGCGCTCGCCGCGCAACAGCCGCGCCCGGTCGCGCAGCGCGCGCTCGTAGGCGGCAAGCCGCGTCGCGTGCGCCGCATCGAGGCCGAACACCAGCCGGTCGAGGAACCGCCGGCGCGCGCCGGCGCCCTCGCCGAACAGCTTGTCCATCTCGGGCGTGACCCAGAGAGCGCCGAGAAGCTCGGCGAGCGCGCCCTGGCCGCGCGCCGGCCTGCCGTCGATGCGCACGACGCGGCGCGCCGCGCCATCGTCCGGCTCCGAGACAAGCCCGGTGCCGATCTCGACCGCGCCGCCCTCGGTCGCGACCGTCGCCGCAACCGCCCAGGGCCGCGCCGCGGGATCGCCGGGCTCGCGCCGCCCGACCTCGGCAAGCGCCGCACGGCGCAAGCCGCGGCCCGGCGACAGGAACGACACCGCCTCGAGAAGGTTGGTCTTGCCCGCACCGTTCGCGCCCGTGAGCACCACCGGGCGTGCGTCGAGCGCGAGACGGAGCGTCGCGTAGGACCGGAAATCGGTGAGCGCCAAGCGCGTCACCGCCGCCGCGCGGAGGCGGTCGGTCGCGACGGTCGCTTGTTCGGGGCTCGCCAACGCCACGACGCAACCGGCTAGACGCGCATCGGCATGAGCACGTAAACCGCGCTCGCATCGGCCGTGTCGCGGACGAGGGTGGGCGAGGCGGCGTCGGCCAGCATGAACAGCGCGCTGCGCCCGGCGATCTGGCGGGTGATGTCGAGCAAATAGCGCGAGTTGAAGCCGATCTCGAGGGCTTCCGCGGAATAGCCGACCTCGAGCTCCTCGGACGCGGAGCCCGCCTCCGGGCTCGACGCCGAGAGGACGAGCGAGCCCTTGCCGAGCGACAGCTTCACGGCACGCGACTTCTCCGTCGAGATGGTCGAGACGAGGTCGACGGCCTTCGCGAAGGCGTCGCATTCGACTTCGAGCGCCTTGTCGTTGTTGCTGGGGATGACGCGCTTGTAATCCGGGAACGTGCCGTCGATCAGCTTCGAGGTGAGCACGACCGACTCCAGCGCGAAGCGGATCTTGGTCTCGGACAGCGACACGGCGATCTCGGCCTCGCCTTCCTCCACCAGCTTGCGCAGCTCGGCCACCGTCTTGCGCGGCACGATCACGCCCGGCATGCCCGAGGCGCCCTTGGGCAGCGGCACATCGACGCGGGCCAGGCGATGGCCGTCGGTGGCGACGGCGCGCAGCACCTCGCCGTCCGAGTCCTCGGCCTTCGCCGCGTGCAGATAGATGCCGTTGAGGTAATAGCGCGTCTCCTCGGTCGAGACCGCGAACTGGGTGCGGTCGATCAGGGTGCGCAATTCGCCCGCCGTGACGGCGAAGTTGTGCGGCGTGTCGCCGTCGGTGGTGACGGGGAAGTCCTCCGACGGCAGCGCGGCGAGCGACAGGCGCGAGCGGCCGGAGCGCAGATCGAGGCGCCCCTCTTCGCGCCCGCTGCCGATTTCGATCTGCGCGCCTTCCGGCAGCTTGCGCACGATGTCGTAGAGCGTGTGCGCGGCGACCGTGGTCGCGCCGTCCTGCGACACCTCGGCCGGCACCTTCTCGACGACCGCGAGATCCATGTCGGTCGCGGTGATGCGGAGCGCGCCCGAGCGCGCCTCGAGCAGCGCGTTCGACAGGATCGGGATCGTGTTGCGGCGTTCCACCACGCTTTGCACGTGCGCAAGCGCTCGGAGGAGGGCGGCGCGTTCGACGGTGAGTTTCATGGCGATCCGACGGCTCGGGGTGGGTGCGGCGACGCGTCACGCGCCGCCCGTCCCGGCGGGGGAGGGCGGCCTGGACCGGGTTCCGGAATCGTGCGGCGCGGCGTCGTCCGGCCAACCCTTGGGGACGGCCAAAATTATATCACAACCCTTTGGAATCCGAAGCCTTTAGCGCGGCCCAAGGGGGCCGAAAACGGGCCCGAATCGGGCCCTGTCAGGGCCGGTTCCGCGGCCCGGCCCGGGGCATCCGCGGCCTCGTTCCTCGAGGCGCGTCAGTTGCCCTTCCCGATCAATGCCTTGCGACGGGGTGGGGCGGCGCGACCGGGGGCGGGGACGGGCTCAGCTTTCGAGCATGCGCCGGAGGAGCTCCACGTCCTCGGCAAAGCCCGAATCGGCCTGGCGCAGCTCCTCGACCTTTTTCACCGCGTGCATCACCGTCGTGTGGTCGCGCCCGCCGAACTTCCGCCCGATCTCGGGCAGCGAGCGCGAGGTGAGCTGCTTCGACAAATACATCGCGACCTGGCGCGGGCGGGCGACGGCGCGCGACCGGCGCGCCGAATGCATGTCGACGATGCGGATGTTGAAATGCTCGGCGACCTTCTTCTGGATTTCCTCGATGGTCACGCGGCGGTCGTTCGCGCGCAGCAGGTCGTGCAGCACCTCCTGGCAGGATTCGAGGGTGATGTCGCGCCCGACGAGGGTCGCGTGCGCGACCACGCGGTTGAGCGCGCCTTCGAGCTCGCGCACGTTCGACACGATCCTATGGGCGAGGAACTCGAGCACCTTGCGCGGCACGGCGAGGCCGATCGCCTCGGCCTTGGCCTCGAGGATGCCGACGCGGAGTTCGTAGGTCGTCGCGTGGATGTCGGCGACGAGGCCCCAGCCGAGCCGCGAGCGCAGCCGCTCCGCCATGCCCTCGAGGTCCGACGGCGACTTGTCGGCCGACACGATGACCTGGCGGTTGTTGTCCACCAGGTCGTTGAAGGTGTGGAAGAACTCCTCCTGGGTCGATTCCTTGCCGTTGATGAACTGCACGTCGTCGATCATCAGCACGTCGACCGAGCGGAACTGCTCCTTGAAGGCGACCGTATCCTGGAAGCGGAGCGCGCGGATGAAGTGGTACATGAACTTCTCGGCCGACAGGTACACCACCTTGCGCTGCGGGTCGGCGCGGCGGATATGCCAGGCGATCGCGTGCATCAGGTGGGTCTTGCCGAGCCCCACCCCGCCGTAGAGGAACAGCGGATTGAACGACGCCGTCGTCGATTCGGCCACGCGGCGCGCCGCGGCGTAGGCGAGTTCGTTCGGCTTGCCGACGACGAACTTGTCGAACGTGAAGCGCGGATCGAGCGGCGAGGAAAGCTGCACCGGATCGCGCGCCGCCTCGCCCGGCGGGGGCGGGGCCGCAGGCTGCGGCCGGGGCGCCTCGATCGCCGCGCGCGGCGCGCGCGCCGATTCGGATTCGACGAAAAACTGCACATCCTTCACGTCGGGGCATTCGTGCGCCCACAGATCGCGGATGCGCTCGCCGTAATTGCGCACGACCCAGTCGCGCATGAATCGCGTCGGAACGGAAATGCGCAGCGTGTCGCCGTCGAGCTCGACCAGGGTCAGCGGCTTCAGCCAGCTCTTGTACGAGGCGTCCCCGACTTCGGCGCGCATATGGCCGCGCACGCGCGCCCAGAATGCACTGAGTTCGAAATCGTGGTTCGGTGTTCTTGCCATGGCCACCCAGTCCCCGGAAGGTCTCCGCCTTCCCTGCCGCCGGACAATCGCCTTGCCTTCGCCCTAAGGCCCAAGGCTTGGCGCCGATCCTCCCGGCAGCGACGGTCCGACGCGCGGGACCGCAGTCCCGCCCGGCAAACCGAGCCACGTTGGCACGCCTCGAACGGTCATCCGGATCCCCCCGGATCGCATCGGCACCCGCTCCTTCTTCCGACGCTCCAATCGCCCGCCCGCCGATCCGAAGTTACGGTCGCCTCGATCATCTTCTCGATACCGAACGACCGAGGTCTCGAAACCCATCGGCAACCTCCCGCGAGGGCGAGGACTGAACGCCGTTCGGCAGAACCGCCGCTGTCCTGCGACTTGGGCTGGGGATAAGTATTCAAGGTAGGGTTA
>DASWLB010000015.1:0-19917 GCA_036396315.1 Alphaproteobacteria bacterium | reverse complement strand
TCGAGATCAAGTCCGACACCAACGACGCGCTCACCTTCCAGAACGACACCGGCGGGCTGATCGCCGCGCTCAACGTGACCAACAAGGGCGACGCCATCTTCTCCGCCAATATCGGCGGCAGCTCGTCCGGCGCCGACGACGGATCGGCGACGGTCAGCGGCAACACGGTCACGGCGACCGCCCAGACCGGCGCCGACGGGCTGCAGTTGTTCTACAGCGGCAACAACGACATCGCCTCGGTCGACGTCAACTTCACGACCGGCTTCGCGTCCGGGCTGTTCTTCAGCCTCGGCGACCTGCTCGCCGGATCGGGCAACGTCGAGGCCGAGCTCGACACGCTGAACGCCCAGAACGAGACGGCGGACGAGCGCATCGAGCAGATGCTCGTCCGGCTCGAGATCAAGCGCGACACTCTTCTCGCCAAGTTCCAGGCGATGGAGCTCGCGATGGCGACGGCGAACCGGATCCTGGAGAGCATCCAGGCCTCGACCGACGCGCTGTTCAACAACCGAGACCGGTAACGATCCGGCCCTTTCTCAAGTCAACCCCGCAACCGGAGTACGTTCGTGCGACCGACGCCGCATTCGTACCAGACGCAGCAGGTCATGACCGCCTCGCCGGCGAAGCTCGTGGCGATGCTGTACGAGAGGGCCATCCTGTCGCTCAAGGAGGCGGTGCGCGCGATCGAAGCGGGCGACGTTGAGGCGCGCTTCAACGCCAACCAGCGCGCGGGCGAGATCGTCACGCATCTGTGGACGACGCTCGACCGCGATCGCGGCGGGGAGATCGCGGACAATCTCGGCCGCCTTTACGGGTTCATGCTGGGCCGCCTCACCTACGTGGACGTGCGCAACGACCCCGAGCCGGCGCGCGAAGTGATCGCCCTGCTCGAGCCGCTGCGCAATTCCTGGGACGCGCTGGCGCGCGGCGCGACCGCCGTTCCCACCGAAGCCGCGAACGCCGCGGCGCCGGCCAACGGCCCGGACCGGGCCACGGCGCAGCTCGCCAAGATCTCCGTTTCCGCCTGACGGCGTTCTCCATCGCGATCCCGGGTTAGCAGCGCAGCATTTCATGCTGCGCAGCACCCGGGATGACACCAACCTGTCATCCCGGACGCGGCGCAGCGCGGAGCGATGCGCCGCTGATCCGGGACCCACAGGCCTTCCCTCCCGCCCGGCAAAACCCGCCCGGCCCGGCACGAACTGCCGGGGCGGCCTGAACAATTTGCCGTAAATTCGCCGCATGAGGCGACCGTTTCGCCCGGCGCCGCGTCGAGTTTCTTCAGAATTTCAATCACTTAGACGTTTGCCCCCGAGTTGGCCCGGAACTTGCGAAGGGGTTGGCGAAGCTGCGGCCGCGCGCCGGCGATTCGTTCCCTTCCGCCGTGCGGTCCGAACCGGAACCACGAAAGGACCCCGTTCTTCGGCTCGACGACTCGATTGTACCGAGTAGTGAGGTTGGCGACCGAATGCGCACCCTTCCCAAGGAGACCATGACATGGCGCTGAACGTCATTTCCAACTTCGCGGCGAACGTCGCCCACCGGCACCTCGTGAAATCGGACATGGAGGCGACGGGCTCGCTCGCCAAGCTGTCCGCCGGCACCCGCGTGCTCGCGGCCCGCGACGACGCCGCCTCGCTCGCCATCGGTTCGCGCCTCAACGCCGAGGTGCACGCGATCCGCCAGGCCTCCGTCAACGCCGGCCACGCGGTCTCGATGCTGCAGATCGCCGACGGCGCGATGGCGCGGGTGAGCGACATCCTGATCCGCATGAAGACGCTGTCGGTGCAGGCGGGCTCCGGCCACCTGTCGATCACCGAGCGGTCGATGCTCGACGCCGAGTATCAGAACCTGCTCGCCGAAATCGACCGCATCGCCGCCGACACCGAGTTCAACGGCGTGAAGATGGTCAACGGCTCACAGTCCGTGCAGACCATGCCGGCGGGCCTCGCCGTTGCCGACGGAGTCTCGAGCGTCAACCTCAGCGGGTTCGACCTGTTCGGCGCGACGACCTCGGCCGCCTACTCGATCGGCTACGCGAGCGCGACGCGCACCTTCACCTTGACCGACGGTTCGACGAACTGGACCGGTTCGATCGCGGCCTCGGCGGTGACCAGCGACCTGACCAACCAGGGGCTCGTGGTCACGCTGCAGGCGGCGGGTTCGTCGGCCGAGATGTCGCTCGGCATCGCCGCCGGCTTCTCCACCAACTCCAACGTCGCCTCGGCCACGATCACGCTGCAGGGCAACTCGACGACGAGCTTCTCGTTCAAGGTGGGCTCCGGCACCGTCGCCGCCGAGGACGAGGTCACGGTGACGATCGACGGCATCGGAACGACCTCGCTCACCGTCAACGGCACGTCGATCACGACCAAGACCAACGCCGACGTGGCATCGAACTCGATCACGACGGCGGTGGACAACCTCAACACATCGCGCGCGAACCTGGGTGCGGCGCAGAACCGCATCGAATTCGCCGCAGCGAACATCGCGACCACGATCGAGAACACCGAGTCCGCGCGCAGCGACCTCATGGACCTCGATCTCGCGTCCGAGATGTCGTACTTCACGAGCCGGCAGATCCTGTTGCAGGCCGGCGTCGCGATGCTCGCGCAAGCCAACCAGATGCCGCAAAACCTGCTCCGGCTGTTCCAGTAGTCGAGCGGAACCCAAGGATCCGACCATGAACCAGGCCCTCGCCATCGAGACCATCGAAGAGCTGCTCGACGCATCGCCCAGCCGCCTCGTCGTCATGCTGTACGACGAGGCCCTGGCCCGCCTCGAGGCCGGCGTCGCGGCGGTGGAGCGCGGCGACATCGAGTCGCGCTGCATCGCCGTCAACAAGGCGATCGAGATCGTCTGCCACCTGCACGTCACGCTCGACACCGAGCAGGGCGGGGAAATCGCCGCGAAACTCGCCGATCTCTACCGCTTCCTGCTCGCGCGCCTGCCGGCGGTCAACGTGCACAACGACGCGGAGCCGGCGCGCCTGGCGATCCGCCTCCTCAGCCCGATGCGCAACTCGTGGACCGAGCTCGACGAGCGCATCCGCGAGAGCGTCGCCGCGGCCGAATCGCTCGCCGGCGAGGTGGTGCCGGCGATGCTGGCCGACCGCGCCCTCGCGGCCAAGGCCAGCGCCTAAACATGGCGCGTCGCCACGGAATCGCGTTCGCGGCGGGTCCGATCCCCGAAGGGTCGGGCCCCGCCCGCGCGCGCGGCATCTCCTGCCGCACCCGGCAGGCCCTGCCGGGCGGGGCGGGCAACGCCGTCCCTGCCGCCCGCCGCCCCATCGCCCGGCATCGGCGGAATCCCCCGGAAATCCCGGTCTTCCTCGGTTGGCCCGAAACTTGCATGGGCAATGCCTAGGACCGGTCCCCAGGTCTCCGCGTTCAGTTGAGTGGTTCGATGATCCTTCCCCCCTCCTTCGCCGGCATCGCCCTGCCCGCCCCGCCCGTCATCGGGCCGGCGCGCAGCGACGCCTTGCGCCGGACCGCGGACGGCACCGAGCTGTTCCGCCCGGCGGAGGAAGCGCGGCCCCGCCCGCCCGAACGGGCCGAGCGTCCGGACCGCCACCACAAGACCGAACGGCCCGAGCGCACGCGACGTCCGGAACCGGCCGAGCGCGCGCGCCGGGCCGAGCGGGCCGAGGACGAGAACGGGACGGCGCGGCCGGACGAGACGCGTCGGGACCAAG
Source organism: Alphaproteobacteria bacterium (assembly GCA_036396315.1). Lineage (GTDB taxonomy): Bacteria > Pseudomonadota > Alphaproteobacteria > MPNO01 > DASWLB01 > DASWLB01. The sequence continues at coordinate 16,223 of DASWLB010000015.1, read as the reverse complement.
CCGCCGCTACCGAAGAGACTCCGGCTGCCGAGGCGGCGGCGCTGCAAGACGATACGGCCGCCGACACTGCGCCGGACGCCAAGCCTGCCTCGTCAGACATTGCCGCGGCCGCGGCGCAGCACATTGCGCTGACCCCGGCGCTCGACCGCATCGCGCCCGCTGCCCTCGAGATCGGCAAGGCTCCGCCCCTCCTCGCCGCGCAGGAGATCGCGTCCGGCGCGCCGCCGGTCGCGCCGCAAGCGGCCGCCGCCGGCGTCACATCGCCGGCGTCAGCCGCCGTCTCCGATGCGCCGATCGGCCCGGCGGCGCCGCAGCTTCCCGACGCCGCCGCGACGGCCCATGCGGCGGTCCACGTCGCGAACCCGTCCCTCGAGCACGCATCGCCCGACGCCGCCGACGGCGCCGCGGGCAAGTCCGACGCGAACGCCGCAACGCCGCAAGACGCGCTCGCGACATCTGCCGATGGCGCAAGGCGCACGGCCGCGCTCATCTCCGCCGCCAACACGGCGCCCGCCGGCGCCGCGCACGCGGCGAAGCCGCAATCCGCAACCGGCGATGCGCCCTCCGTCGGCGCCGCCTTCGGCGCCGATCCGGGCCAACCGGGGCTCGCCAGGACCGCGACGGCCGCCTACGCCGCGCGCGCCGCCTCGGCCGCGCCGCAAGCGATCGAGCAGGTCGCGCTCCATGTGCGCCGCGCCGTCGAGGACGGGGTGGACCGCTTCACGGTCGAGCTCAAGCCCGCCTCGCTCGGCCGCATCTCGGCCGAGATCGAGGTCGGCGATCACCGCCGCGTCACGGTGGTGCTGAGCGCCGAGCGGCAGGAGACGCTCGACCTTCTCCAGCGCGACGCGCGGGTGCTCGAGCGCGCCCTCCAGGATGCCGGGCTCAAGACCGACTCGGGCAGCCTCGCCTTCCGCTTCCAGGACGGCAACAGCCAGCCCGGCGACGCCCAGTCCCGCGGCGGCGCGGCGATCGCCGTGCCCGCCGAGCTTGCCTCCGACGACGAAACCCTGCGTCCCGCCGCCGCGCCCGTCCTCGCGGTGCGGCCGGGCGGCATCGACATCCGCGTCTAGGGAGACGGAACCATGGCGGTCAGCCCGATCGGCACGCCGGCCCAGCCCACGCAGAGCGCGGGCGCGACCGCGAAGCTCGCCGACACCTACGACAGCTTCCTCCGCCTGCTCACCACGCAGCTCAAGTTCCAGGATCCGCTGTCGCCCATGGACTCCAACCAGTTCGTCGAGCAGCTCGTCCAGTTCTCGGGCGTCGAGCAGCAGATCGCGATCAACAAGAACCTCGAGCAGCTCCTCAGCCTCGAGAGCAACAACGTCGCGTCCACCGCGATCAACATGATCGGCAAGATGGCGATGGCCGAAGGCGACACGATCGGGCTCACCGACGGCGAGGCCAAGTATGCCTACGACCTGCCGAAGAACGCCGAGAGCGTGACCATCGCGATCCTCAACGAGCAGGGGCAGATCGTCTATTCGACGCCGGGCCAGACCACGCAAGGCAACCACGAGTTCGCCTGGGACGGCGAAAGCTCGAGCGGCGAGACCATGCCGGAGGGCGAGTACACCGTCCGCGTGTCCGCGACCGACGCCGACGGCAACGCCATCACCGCCGCGACCTACATCATCGGCCGCGTGACGCGCGTCGATTCGGGCGCCGACGGAATCTCGATCGTGATCGGAGGCATCAAGGTTCCGGTCGGCACCGTCCGGTCGGTCCGCGAAGCGTAACGTCGAAGCTTGAGAGCACCCTTGCGGTGCAGTATGAGTAAAGGAGCAAGTCGATGAGCATCTACGGCGCCATGTTCTCGGGCGTGTCGGGGCTGAACGCGCAAGCCCAGGCGCTTGGCATGATCTCCGACAACATCTCGAACGTGAACACCATCGGCTACAAGACGGCCAAGGCGTCGTTCTCGACCTTGGTGACCGGTCAGACCGTGAACAACTACGCGCCCGGCGGCGTTCGCTCGACGCCGCTGTACGACGTCGACCGCCAGGGCCTCATCCAGGGCTCGGCCTCGAGCACGGACCTCTCGATCTCCGGCCAGGGCTTCTTCGTCGTGAACCTGTCGTCGAACCCGGGCGCCAACAACACCCCGTTCTACAGCCGCGCCGGCGCGTTCACGCCGGACGCCTCGGGCTATCTGCGCACGCCGACCGGCTTCTACCTGATGGGCTGGGCGACGGACTCCAACGGCGTTCCGACCGCCGCCGATCCGACGGTGATGACCAGCCTGGAGGCGGTGCGCGTGAATGCGGTGTCGGGCAGCGCGCGGGAGACCGCGAACATCGAGCTCGGGTTGAACCTGCCCGCTTCCGCCGCGGTCGCCGCGACCGAGACGACGCAGCTCCAGATCTACGACACGCTCGGCGTGCCGCACGACCTGACCTTCACCTGGACCAAGACGGCGGCGAACGCCTGGACCGTCACCGCGGCCGTCACGGGAACGACGACGATCGACGAGGGCGCGGTCGGCGGCGGCGCCGGCTACAGCGTCAACATCGCGTTCAACGGCGACGGCACGCCCGCCACCTTCGACGGCGCCGCGACGCCGCCCGCCCTCGCGCTCGGCGGCCTCACTTCGGGCGCGCTCGACCAGGTGATCGCGCTGGATTTCGGGACTCCCGGCACGGCGAACGGCATCAGCCAGTTCTCGAGCGCCTATTCGACGACCTTCCTCAACCAGGACGGCGCGCAGTTCGGCAACTTCTTCGGCGTCAGCGTGGACGAGGACGGCATCGTCACCGCGCTGTACGACAACGGCGAAACGCTCAATATCTACAAGCTGCCGGTCGTGACCTTCCCCAACCCCGACGGGCTCCAGGCGAGGACCGGCACGGTCTATATCGAGACGGCGGAATCCGGCGGGTTCGTGCTGCGCGACGCGGGTACGGGCAGCGCCGGCAAGATCGTGCCCTCCTCGCTCGAGGCCTCGACCACCGACATCGCCAACGAGTTCACGCTGATGATCGTGACGCAGCGCGCCTATTCGGCCAACGCCAAGATCATCACCACCGCCGACGAGATGCTCAACGACCTGATCAACATCAAACGTTAATCGAATCCTAGCGCGGCCGTTCCGGGGCCCCGTTCCGCGCGCCGCGCGGGGCGGGGCAAGCGGTTTCGGCGGACGCCGCGTTCGAAGGTATGCGCAAGGCCCCGCAAGCGGCCCGGAAAACCGCGAATTTCCTAGGGATTTTTTGCAATTCCCCTTAGCGGATTTTTAAGCCCCGAAGGGTAGTTTGCGGGTTCGATCACGGTGTCGGTTTGCCGAGTGGATACGTCCTTGTCGAACGAAGACCTCGCCAGAGGGTCCACGGTGCTGGGACCGTCGGGGAAACCCATCGGCCCGGGCGACCTGCCGCCGCCGAACACCAAGCGCTGGGTGATGCGGCGCAAGGCGGAGGTGGTGGCCGGCGTGCGCGCCGGCATCCTTTCGCTCGAGGAAGCGTGCGAGCGCTACACGCTTTCGGTCGAGGAATTCCTGTCGTGGCAGAAGCTCGTCGACCAGCACGGCGTGCGCGGGCTGCGCGCGACGCAGCTGCAGAAATACCGGCGTTCGCAACGCCGCTAAGAGCGGCGATCCCTCGTCCGTAGCTGGCCGTGCGACGTGGCGCCCAAGCGCCGCGGCCCACGCGCGCCTGCGCGTCCTCGCACCGCGCCGGCCACCCGGCAATTCCTTCCGGAAAACGGCAAATTTTGCCGCCGGTTAACGTCTTTTTCACGGTGCCCGCCCTAGTGTCCGGCGCATCGCGCGCTCCGTCTCGGCGCGCGGCGTTCGGACATCGGCGGGTTCGGGATCGATCAGCGTGCAAGGGCTTTTGCAGACACTGCGCGGCCTCGGCGCCGTCCGCCTCGGCGCGATGGGCGCCGTCGCGATCGGCCTCGTCGCGTTCTTCATCTTCCTCTCGGCCAAGCTCGGCGCGCCCGACCACGCGCTCCTGTTCGCCGACCTCGATCCCGGCGATTCGAACAAGATCGTCGGCAAGCTCGAGACCATGAACATCCCCTACGAGCTGCAGGCCGGCGGGCGCCAGATCATGGTCCCCTCGGACAAGGTGCTGCGGCTGCGCATGCAGCTTGCCGAGGACGGGCTGCCGTCGGGCGGCTCGATCGGCTACGAGCTGTTCGACCGCTCCGAGGCGCTCGGCACCACCAACTTCGTGCAGAACATCAACCACGTGCGCGCGCTCGAGGGCGAGCTGTCGCGCACCATCCGCTCGATCGCCGCGGTGCAGGAGGCGCGCGTCCACCTCGTGCTGCCGAAGCGCGAGCTGTTCTCGCGCAAGGAGCGCGAACCGAGCGGCTCGGTCTTCATCCGCGCCAAGGGCGCGGAGCGGCTGACCAAGACCCAGGTGAAGGCGATCCAGCACCTCGTCGCCTCGGCGGTGCCGGGGCTCGCGCCGACGCGCGTCTCGATCGTCGATTCGCGCGGCCAGCTTCTCGCCCGCGGCACCGGCGAGGGCGAAGGCGGGATCGGCGCACCCGACGGCAACGAGGACATGCGCCGGGCGCACGAGACGCGGCTCGCGCGCGTGATCGAGGAGCTGCTCGAACAGTCGGTCGGCGTCGGCAAGGTGCGCGCCGAGGTGACGGCCGAGATGGATTTCGACCGCATCACGACGAGCCAGGAGACCTACGACCCCGACGGCCAGGTCGTGCGTTCCACCCAGTCGGTCGAGGAGAGCGGCGGCAATTCGGACACGCGCGGCCGCCCGGCGGTCACGGTGCGCAACAACCTGCCCGAAGGCCAGGCCGGCGCGGCCGGCAGCCCGCAGGACCGCAGCGAAAGCTCGACCACGCGCAACGAGGAGACGGTCAACTACGAGATCTCCAAGACGGTGCGGAGCCACGTGCGCGAGGTGGGCACGGTGCGCAAGCTCTCGGTCGCCGTCCTGGTGGACGGGAAATACGCGCAGGGCGCCGACGGCAAGTACGCCTACCAGCCGCGCACCAAGGAGGAGCTCGACGCGCTCACCAAGCTGGTGCGCTCGGCGATCGGCTACGACGAGAAGCGCGGCGACACGCTCGAGCTCGCCAACATGCAGTTCGTCACCGTGCCGGCCGAACTCGAGCCGGTCGAGCAGCCGTTGTTCGGCCTGTCGAAGGCGGACTATTTCCGCATCGCCGAGCTGCTCGTGCTCGCCGTCGTCGCCATCCTCGTGATCCTGCTCGTCGTGCGCCCGCTGGTGAACCGGACGCTGGATGCGCTGCCGAGCGCGCTGTCGCGCGACCAGGAGCGCAACCTCATCGCCGACCAGTCGGCCGACACGCCCGCCCTCACCGGGCCCGCCGGCGTGGGCGACGGCAAGGACGACGAGATGATCGACGTCGCCCAGATCGAGGGCAAGGTGAAGGCCTCGATCATCAAGAAGATCGGCGAGATCGTCGAGCACCACCCGGAGGAGACCGTCTCCATCATCCGGGAATGGCTGTACCAGGACGCCTAGCCAATGGCCGGCAAGCAGGACTTCCGCAGCATCGGCGGCACGCAGAAGGCGGCCATCCTGATGCTCTCGCTCGGCGAAGAGCAGGCGATGCGCATCTTCACCATGCTCGACGAGGACGAGATCAAGGAGCTGTCCCAGGCGATGGCCAATCTCGGCAGCGTCGATTCCGAGGTCGTCGAGCGATTGTTCGTCGAGTTCACCGAGAAGATGTCGAACACCGGCTCGCTGCACGGCACGCTCGAATCGACCGAGCGGCTCCTCGCCAAGGCGCTGCCCGCCGACCAGGTGGACGGCATCATGGAGGAGATCCGCGGCCCGGCCGGGCGGACGATGTGGGACAAGCTCGGCAACGTCAACGAGGAGGTGCTCGCCAACTACCTCAAGAACGAATACCCGCAGACCGTCGCGCTCGTGTTGTCCAAGGTGAAGCCGGAGCACGCCGCGCGCGTGCTCGAGCTGTTGCCCGAGGAGTTCGCGATCGAGGTCATCATGCGCATGCTGCGCATGGAGGTGGTGCAGAAGGACGTGCTCGACGGCGTCGAGAAGACGCTGCGCACCGAGTTCATGTCGAACCTCGCGCGCAGCAACCGGCGCGACCCGCACGAGCTGATGGCCGAGATCTACAACAATTTCGACCGCAACAACGAGGCGCGGTTCATGACCTCGCTCGAGGACCGCAACCGCGCCGCGGCGGAGAAGATCAAGGCCCTCATGTTCACCTTCGAGGACCTGACGAAGCTCGACCCGTCGGGCGTCCAGACGCTGATCCGCACGGTGGACAAGTCGAAGCTCGCCGTCGCCTTGAAGGGCGCGTCGGAACAGCTCAAGGACCTGTTCTTCTCCAACATGTCCGAGCGCGCGGGCAAGATCCTGCGGGAAGACATGGAGTCGATGGGCCCGGTCCGGCTGCGCGACGTGGACGAGGCGCAGACGCACCTCGTCACCACCGCCAAGGAACTCGCCGCCAAGGGCGAGATCATCATCGCCGACTCCAAGGGCGAAGACGAGCTGGTCTATTGAGCGCACGGGGATGGCGAACATGACCAGCGCCCGGAGGTTCACGTTCGAGACCGATTTCGACGCGATCGCGCTCGCCGAGGCCGAGGCCGCCGCGACGCCGCCCGAGCCGACCTACTCGCAGGCCGATCTTGCCGCCGCGCGGACGGAGGGCTTCGCCGAGGGCCGCGCCAAGGGCCTCGCCGAGGCAGCGACAGCGACGGAACGGCTCGCCGCCCAGGCGCTCGAGGCGATCGGACGCGCGCTCCCCGGGCTCGCCGCGGTGCAGACCTTGGCGCTCGACGAATACCGCAAGGCCGCCATCGCCGTTGCCGCCTCGATCGCCGGCAAGATCGCGCCCGAGGTGGCGCGCGAGGCCGCCGCCGACGGCATCGCCGCGCTCGTCGCCGAGCGCCTGCCGGAGCTCGTCGCCGAGCCGCGCGTCGTCGTGCGCGTCGCCGCCGAGCAGCTCGAAGCCATCAAGCCCCGGATCGAGGCGATCGCCGCGCGCTGCGGCTTCTCCGGCCAGCTCGTGCTCCTCGCCGAGGACGGGCTCGCCGCGCCGGATTGCCGCATCGAGTGGGCGGACGGCGGCACCGAGAAGATCCTCGCCCGGGTCGCGGGCGAAATCGACCGCGCCGTCTCGAGCTATCTGGGCGAGGCGCCCCAGGCGCCGGAACCCGCGAGCGAACCCGAATCCGACCCGTCAACCGCGAAGCCCTAGGAGACCCCGATGGCCGACGAAACCCAACCCCCCGCGTCCGGGACGCCCGACGCCGCCAAGCAAGCGGCCGCCGGCACGGCCGGCTCGGGGGCGCTCAAGCTCGACGACCTCGAGGGCAAGGAAGCGGGCGCGGCCGAGCCGCTCTTGCAGCGCGACGAGCCGTCCGACGACCTGCCGTCGGCGCGCGAGCTCGACGCGGTCTACGACATCCCGGTGCAGCTCTCGGCCGTGCTCGGGCGCACCACCATGCAGGTGAGCCAGCTCCTGAAGCTCGGCCGCGGCGCGGTGGTCGAGCTCGACCGCAAGGTCGGCGAGGCGATCGACATCTACGTCAACAACCGGCTGGTCGCGCGCGGCGAAGTCGTGGTGGTCGAGGAGCGCCTCGGCATCACGATGACGGAAATCATCAAGAGCGACCAGCACGCCTAGGCGGCGCCGGGCGCGGAGCGGCACACGATGGCAAGGACCCAGGCACGGGGCGCACTGCGGCGGGGCGCGGGCGGCGAGGCGGGCGCCGCGCGCGGCCGGCTCGATCTCGCGACCGTCCTGGGGCTCGTGAGCGGGTTCGGGCTCGTCGTCATCGCCATGTCGGCCGGCGGCACGCTTCGCATGTTCCTCGACCTGCCGTCGCTCCTGATCGTCATCGGCGGCACGTTCGGCATCACCACGATCGCCTTCTCGCTGCCCGAGATCGCGGCGGTCCACAAGGCCCTGATCAAGGCGCTGTTCCACGGCGTGCCGCGCGCCGACGCCGAAGCGCGCCGCGTGCTCGAGCTGTCCGAGCTCGCGCGGCGCAACGGCGCGCTCTCGCTCGCCGAGGCGATGCCGCGCATCCGGGGCGAGCCGTTCCTCGCCAAGGCGCTGCAGATGGTGATCGACGGCTATCCGATCGAGGAGGTCGAGCGCGTGATGGGCCGCGAGGTGGACGAGATGACCTCCCGCCACCGCAAGAGCGCATCGGTGCTGCGCAAGGCGGCCGAAGTGTCGCCGGCCATGGGGCTGATCGGCACCTTGATCGGCCTCGTCCAGATGCTCGGCAACCTCGACGATCCCGCGAGCATCGGGCCCGCCATGGCGCTCGCCCTGCTCACCACCTTCTACGGCGCCGTCCTGTCCAACATGGCGTTCGCGCCGCTCGCGGCCAAGCTCGAGCGCAACTCGGCCGAAGAGGCGGTCATCTTCAACGTGTACCTGCTCGGGGCCGTGTCGATCGGGCGGAAGGAGAATCCGCGCCGCCTCGAGATGCTGCTCAACGCCCACCTCCCGCCCTCGCTCAGGGTGAGGTTCTTCGATTGACGCGATGATACTTCGGGAGTGACGTCCACATGCGCCTGCTCATCGTAGGCTCCTTGAACGGCCAGATCGGAGCCGCCAGCCAGATCGCGCACGCGCGCGGCGCCAAGATCACGCACGTCGAGGGCATCGAGACCGCGCTCGAGCGGCTGCGTTCGGGCCAGAGCGCCGACCTCGTCATGGCCGACGTGAAGCTCGACATCAAGACCTTGATCGATCGCCTCGCGAGCGAGCGCATCAGCGTGCCGGTCGTCGCCTGCGGCATGGGCAACGATTCCGACGGCGCGGTGCGCGCGATCAAGGCCGGCGCCAAGGAGTACATCCCGCTGCCGCCCGACGCGAACATGATCGCAGCCGTGCTCGAAGCGGTGACCGAGGAGAACAACGCCATAATCTACCGCGACGCGGGCGTCGCGGACGTGCTGAAGATGGCCGAGCAGGTGGCGCCATCCGAGGCCTCGATCCTCATCACCGGCGAATCCGGCACCGGCAAGGAGCTGCTCGCCCGCTTCATCCATCAGAAGAGCAAGCGCGCGAACGAGAAGTTCATCTGCGTCAACTGCGCCGCGATCCCCGAGAACCTGCTGGAATCCGAGCTGTTCGGCCACGAGAAGGGCGCCTTCACCGGCGCGGTGGCGCGGCGCATCGGCAAGTTCGAGGAGGCGAACGCCGGCACGCTGCTGCTGGACGAGATCAGCGAGATGGACCTTCGCCTCCAGGCGAAGCTGCTCCGCGCCATCCAGGAGCGCGAGATCGACCGCGTCGGCGGCAGCCAGCCGGTCAAGATCGACATCCGCATCGTCGCGACCTCGAACCGCAATCTCGAGGAGGCGGTGTCGCACGGCACGTTCCGCGACGATTTGCTGTTCCGCCTCAACGTCGTGACGCTCGTGCTGCCGCCGCTGCGCAACCGGCCGCTCGATCTCGAGGTGCTGTCCGACCATTTCGTCCGCAAGTATTCCGAGGCGAACGGATTGCCGCAGCGCTCCCTCACGTCGGCCGCGCGCCAAAAGCTCATGGCGCACACCTGGCGCGGCAACGTGCGCGAGCTCGAGAACACGCTGCACCGCGCCGTGCTGCTCGCCAAGGGCGAGGAGATCGATCCCGAGGCGATCACCCTCGCCCAGCCGCAGCAAACGCCCCAATCCGCATACGCGGCGCCCGGCGCAGCGGCGGCGCGAACCCAGCTTCCGGTCGAGACCGCGGCGCGCGCGCTCGTCGGTTCGACCGTCGCCGAGGTCGAGCGCGACCTCATCATCGGCACGCTCTACCACTGCCTCGGCAACCGCACCCACGCCGCCAACATCCTCGGCATCTCGATCCGCACGCTGCGCAACAAGCTGAAGCAGTACAGCTCCGAAGGCGTCAACGTGCCGACGCCGGGCGAGATCGACCGCGCGGCGCTGTGAAGCGCCGGCCAATGATCGGAATCCTGCCCCACCCCCACCCCAACCCTCCCCCCTCAAGGGGGAGGGGGTCTTGGTGTGCGTCCCCTCCCCCCTTGAGGGGGAGGGATAGGGTGGGGGGTAACGCGGCGCTCCGCTGATGGCCGAGACCACCGCAGCGCCGGGGACGACAGAGGCGGCAAAGGGCGCCGGCGCGCCCACGTTCGACCAGATCTTCAAGTTCCTGGCGCGGCGCTCCGACATCGCGCTCGCGCTCGGCCTCGTCAGCATCCTGGTGGTGCTGATCCTGCCGATGCCGAAATGGCTGCTCGATTTCAGCCTCGCCATCTCGATCACCTTCTCGGTCCTGATCCTGATGACCGCGCTGTTCATCTCGCGACCGCTCGATTTCAGCGCGTTCCCGACCATTCTCCTGATCGCGACCATACTTCGGCTCGCGCTCAACCTCGCCTCGACGCGGCTCATCCTGTCCGACGGCCACGAGGGGCCGGGCGCGGCCGGCCACGTGATCGAGGCGTTCGGCAACTTCGTGACCAGCGGCAACTTCGTGATCGGCATCATCGTGTTCGCGATCCTGGTGATCGTGAACTTCGTCGTGATCACCAAGGGCTCGGGCCGCATCGCCGAGGTGGCGGCGCGGTTTTCGCTGGACGCCATGCCGGGCAAGCAGATGGCGATCGACGCCGATCTCTCGGCCGGGTTGATCGACGAGAACGAGGCGCGCACGCGGCGCCGCCAGATCGAGGACGAAAGCACCTTCTTCGGCGCCATGGACGGCGCCGCGAAGTTCGTGCGCGGCGATGCGATCGCGGGCGTCCTCATCACCATCATCAACATCGTCGCCGGCATCGTCATCGGCACGGTCCAGGAGGGGCTCACCTTCGCCGAGGCGGCGAAGACCTATACCGTGCTCACCGTGGGCGACGGGCTGGTCACCCAGGTGCCGGCGCTGATCGTCTCGACCGCCGCGGGCATGCTCGTGTCCAAGGCGGGCGTCGTCGGCTCCGCCGACAAGGCCGTGTTCGGCCAGCTCGGCAGCTACCCGAGCGCGCTCGCCATGTGCTCGTTCCTGACCGCCGCGCTCTCGCTCCTGCCCGGCATCCCGATGCTGCCGTTCCTCGCCATGGCGGCGGGAACCGGCGGCGCCGCGTGGTTGATCCAAAGCCGCAGGAGCGGCGAGGCCGCACGGCGGCTCGTCGAAGCCCGCGCCCAGCCGGCCGCCGTGTCCGAGGAGCCGGTCGCCGCCGCGCTCCACCTCGACGACATCCGCCTCGAGCTGGGCTACGCGCTGCTCTCGCTCGTCAATTCGGGCTCGGGGCCGCTGCTCACCGACCAGATCAAGGGGCTGCGCCGCCAGATCGCCAACGAGATGGGCTTCGTCATGCCGGCGGTGCGCATCCAGGACAACATGCAGCTCCCGTCCAACACCTATGTCGTGCGCATCAAGGAGATCGAGGCGGGCCGCGGCGAGCTCTACCCGAACCGGCTGCTCGTCATGGACCCGCGCGGCGAGGCGATCACGCTTCCGGGCGACGCGACGGTCGAGCCGACCTTCGGGCTGCCCGCCAAGTGGGTCGCCGACAGCCACCGCGAGGAGGCGTCGTTCCGCGGCTACACCGTGGTCGATCCCGCGACCGTCATCACCACCCACCTGACCGAGATCATCAAGGACAACATGGCCGAGCTGTTGTCCCACGCGGAAGCGCAGAAGCTGCTCGACGAGCTCGGGCGCGAGCACCAGAAGCTCGTCGCCGACGTGATCCCCAACCAGATCTCGGTCGGCGGCGTGCAGCGCGTGCTCAAGAACCTGTTGCAGGAGCGCGTGTCGATCCGCGACCTCGCCACCATCCTCGAAGGCATCTCGGAGGCGTGCGGCTTCACCCAGAACACCGGCGCCATCACCGAGCACGTGCGCACCCGGCTCGCGCGCCAGATCAGCGACGCGGCGGCCGGCGCCGAGGGCCACATCCCGCTCGTCACCCTGTCGCCCGAGTGGGAGCACACCTTCCTCGAATCCATGGCGGGCCAGGGCGAGGACAAGCAGCTCGCCATGGCGCCGTCGAAGCTGCAGGAGTTCATCGCCAAGGTGCGCGAGACATTCGACCGTTTCGCCATGATGGGGGAGGCGCCCGCGCTGCTTACCGGTCCGGCGACGCGGCCCTACGTGCGCTCGATCGTCGAGCGCTTCCGGCCGGCTACCTTGGTGCTGTCGCAGAACGAGATCCATCCCAAGGCCCGGCTCAAGACCTTGGGGCAGATCTAGGTGTGGAACGTGGGCACGAACGCAACCTCATCCTTCGAGACGCGGCGCTACGCGCCGCTCCTCAGGATGAGGAGCAAAAGAAACCTCATCCTGAGGAGGCCGCGAAGCGGCCGTCTCGAAGGATGAGGATCAGGGTCCCTTGACCGGCCATGCGCCTCAAGACGTTCAGCGCAAAAACCATGTCCGCCGCGATGCGCCTCGTGCGCGCCGAGATGGGCGAGGACGCCATCATCGTCGCCAAGCGCGAGGACAAGGACGGCACGGTGCGCGTGACGGCGGCCATCGAGCACCGCGCCCCCGCCGAAGCGGTCGGCGGTCCGTACGGCACGACGCCGCTCGACGAATCGATCGAGTTCCTGCGCCGCGCGCTCGACTATCACGGCGTGCCGATGAAGCTGGCGATCCGCCTGCTCGACAAGGTGCGCGGCAACGAGGTCGAGGACCCCGTGCTCGGGCTCGCCGCCGCGGTCGACGACCTGTTCCGCTTCGCGCCCTTGCCCGAGCTCGAATGCGCCCGCCCGATAATGCTGGTCGGCCCGCCAGGCGCGGGCAAGACGGTGACGGCGGCGAAGCTCGCCGCGCGCGCGGCGCTCCGCGGCCGCACGGTCAACCTCGTCACCACCGACACGATGCGCGCCGGCGGCACGCAGCAGCTTGCGGCGCTCGCCTCCGTGCTCGGCGTCGAGACCTGCGTCGCCGAGTCGCCCGCGAAGCTGTTCATCGCGCTCACCGATTTCGAGGTCGGGCCGCTCACCCTGATCGATACCGCCGGCGCGAGCCCGTTCGACAAGGACGCGCTCGACCGGCTGGGCGAGTTCGCCGCCGTCGCCGATGCCGACCTGGCGCTCGTGCTGCCCGCCGGGCTGGATGCGCGCGAGGCGGCGGAATCCGCGCTCGCCTTCGCGCAACTTCGCCCGACGCGGCTGATCTCGGCCCGGCTCGACGCGGCGCGGCGCCTCGGCGGGCTGCTCGCCGCCGCCGACGCCGGGCGCCTCCACTTCGCCGAAGCCGGAACCACGTCGCAGATCGCGCAGGGACTCGCCGCGCTCAATCCGGTCGCGATGGCGCGTCTCCTGCTGCGCGATCCGCTCGCGTCCGCCACGTCCCTTCCGTTGTCCGTCGAGGCCGCCGAATGAACACCGTCCCGTCCGCCATCCGACACCCCGCGAGCGCCGTCGATGGGCGCAACGTCGTCACCGTCGCCTCGGGCAAGGGCGGCGTCGGCAAGACGTGGTTCTCGATCACCCTCGCGCACGCGCTCGCCAAGGCCGGCCGCCGCGTCCTCCTGTTCGACGGCGATTTGGGCCTCGCCAACGTCGACATCCAGCTCGGCCTCATGCCGGAGCGGGACCTCGAATCCGTCGTGTCGCAGCGCATGGGCCTCGCCGAGGCGGTGCTGCGCTACGACGAGGGCGGGTTCGACATCATCGCCGGAAGGTCGGGCTCGGGTACGCTCGCGGCGCTGCCGGCCGGCCACCTGACGGGCTTGCGCGATTCCGTGTTCGCGCTGGCCGCGAGCTACGACACGGCGATCCTCGACCTCGCCGCCGGCGTCGAGCCGTCGGTGCGCATCCTGTCGGCCGCGGCGGGCACGCGCCTCGTCGTCTCCACCGACGAGCCGACCTCGCTCACCGACGCCTATGCCTTCATCAAGCTCACCACGATGCGCGGCAACGCGGCCAACACGCGCATCGTCGTCAACATGGCGGCGAGCGATCGCGACGGCCGCCACACCTACGCCACCCTGTCGAAAGCGTGCCAGAACTTCCTCAACATGACGCCGGCGCTCGCCGGCGTGATCCGCCGCGACACCCACGTGCGCGAGGCGATCCGCAACCAGTCGCCGATCCTCACGCGCTTCCCCAACGCGAACGCTTCCGTCGACGTCGAGGCGATCGCGCGCGCATTCAAGGGCCCGGCCTAGATGGCGGAGATCGTCCTCCAGCCGATGGTGGCGACGCCTGCCGGCGCGGCCGCGGTGACGGCGGCGGCCTCGCTCGCCCGCGTGCCGCCCGAGCTGGCCGCGATGGCGGTCGGCACGATCATCCAGGCGGTGGTCGCCGGACGCGAGCCCGGCGGCCAGGTGCTGCGCACCCAGTACGGCGCCGTGCTGCTGCGCGGCGCGCCCGTCCTGCCGCTCGGCGCCACCGTGACCTTGCAGTTGCAATCGGCGGGCGCCCAGGTGCAGGTCGCGCTCCTGTCCCTCGACGGCGCGGCGCCTTCCCACGCCGCCGCGACGCGCGAAGCGTCGCCGCAGGCCCATCCGGCGGCTGCCATCGTGCGCCTCGCGCCCGGCTTGGCGAGCCTCCCCGCGGGCGCCATCGTCCAAGCGATCGTGGTCGGCCGCGAGGCGGGCAATTTGACCGTGCTGCGCGCGCCGCAGGGCCCGATCGCGCTGCAGGGCGCGCCGCCCGTGCCGGTCGGCGCGACCGTGATGCTGCAGCTTCCCGGCCCCGGCCAGCCGACGCAGGCAACCATCATCGCCGTCGAAGGCGCGGCGCCGCCGCCCGCCACCGTGCGCGATCCAACGGCGCCCGCCGCGGCCCCGAATGGCGGTCCCGCAAGCACTGCACCCCTTCCGCCCTCGCCCGCCCCGGCCGCCTTGGCGCGCGGCGCGGCGCTCCTCCTCGCCGAGCGCTGGCCGGCGCTCGCCGATGCGCTCGAGGTGCTCGCGGTGCAGGCACCCGACGCCGCGCGGGCGCTCGCCGGGACCCTGCCGCGGCCCGGGCCCGACCTCGCCGAGCGCATGCTCGCCTTCATCGCCGCCCTGCGCGGCGGCAATTTGTGGGAGTGGACCGGTCGCGCGGCGCAGCGCGAGCTGAACGCGGCCGGACGCGCGGCGCTCGCGGCGCTGCTCGGCGACGACTTCGCCGAGCTTTCGCGCCTCGCCGCGGGCGATGCCGGCGGCGAATGGCGCGCCGTGCCGGTGCCGATCCTCGCCGACGGCACGCTGCAGCAGCTGCGCCTGTTCTATCGCGGCCGAAGGCGCGCGGCGCAACACGGGCGCGACGGCGATCCCGGCACGCGCCTCCTGATCGACGTCGAGCTGACCCGCCTCGGGCGGCTGCAGCTCGACGGGCTCGTCCAGCGCCGGCGCTTCGACCTCATCGTCCGCGCCCGCCAGGCGCTCGCCCCGGAGATGCGGCGCGACATCGCCGCCATCTTCCACGAGGCGCGCGAGGCGGCCGGGCTTTCGGGCGACATCGCCTTCCTCGCCACGCGCGACTTCCTGCCCCCGCCCATCCTGGCCGGCGGCCATGACGCGCTCGGAGTGACCGCATGAAGCAAGACACGATCCCCCGCCCGGCGAACGACACGCTGCACGGCGATGCGTCCCGCCTGCGCGACCTGTTGCGCGCGCTGCCCAACCCGGACGAGAAACTCGACTACATCGTGCGGCTCGCCGGCACGGTGGCGCACGCCGCCGGCGGCAACGCGCACCTCACCTTGCACTACGTGCCCGACCGGCTGATCGCCGACGCGGCCGGCTTCACCGCCTACCTCGAGGCGCTGGGCCAGGCGGCGCACGCGACGCTCGAAGGGCTCGGCGCCTGTGTGATCGAGGACGTGAACAACGCGCTGGTGCCGCGCTGGGTGCGGATCGCGCTTACCGCCGATTCCGCTTCCGCGGGTTCGCGCCACGCCGTCCTGATCGAGGACGCCCAGCCCGGCTGGTCGAACGAGCCACTGCTTTCGGTGCTCGCGCCTTTTTAGCCGGCGAGCCCGCCTCCTCGGGCGCCGCCGCGAGGCGCTGCGCCAGCTCCCGCATCACCGCGAGAGCGGTCGCGATGTCTCGGTCGTCGAATCCCTCGGCCATTCGCTCGCCCGCCGCGGCGACGCGGAGCTCGATCGCGTCGTGCAGCGCCTCGCCCTTTTTCGTAAGGCGCATGAGACGCGACCGCCGATGGGCGGGGTTGTCGAAGAACTCGATGAGGCCGTCGGCGGCAAGCTCGTCCGCCATCTTCTGGATGTATTGCCGGGCGACCGGACGCGAACGCGCGAGCTGCGGCACGGTCAGCGGTCCCTCGAGGCGGAGCGAGCGGAGGAAGCCCCACGTGCCCTGCCCGGCCGGGCTCACC
>DASWLB010000014.1:0-3241 GCA_036396315.1 Alphaproteobacteria bacterium | reverse complement strand
ATGCATCACCTGGTCGCCGAGGTGCTCGACAACGCGATGGACGAGGCGGTCGCCGGCCATGCGAGCCGCATCGACATCGAGCTCGCCGCCGACGACACGGTGACGGTGACCGACAACGGGCGCGGCATCCCGGTCGATCCCCACCCCAAGTTCAAGTCGAAATCGGCGCTCGAGGTGATCCTGACCACGCTGCACTCGGGCGGCAAGTTCAGCGGCAAGGTCTATACCACCTCGGGCGGCCTGCACGGCGTCGGGCTGTCGGTGGTCAACGCGCTCGCCGACCGGCT
This sequence comes from Alphaproteobacteria bacterium, assembly GCA_036396315.1. Lineage (GTDB taxonomy): Bacteria > Pseudomonadota > Alphaproteobacteria > MPNO01 > DASWLB01 > DASWLB01. The sequence continues at coordinate 2,954 of DASWLB010000014.1, read as the reverse complement.
GCACGTCGAGGTCGCGCGCGACCGCAAGCTGTGGTCGCAGGACTACGTGCGCGGCAAGCCCAAGGGCAAGCTCAAGGCGATGGGCGCCGCGCCAAACCGGCGCGGTACCACCATCGTGTTCCACCCCGATCCCGACGTGTTCGGCAAGGCGCGGTTCGATCCGGCGCGTGTCTTCCGCCTCGCCCGCTCGAAGGCCTACCTGTTCCGCGGCGTCGAGATCCGATGGTCGTGCGATCCGGCGCTGGTCAAGAAATCCGACGACGTGCCGGCGAGCGCGACGCTGCGCTTCCCGGGCGGGTTGGTCGATTTCCTGACCTCCGCGCTCGACGGTCAGGGCACGGTGATCGAGAAGCCCTTCACGGGCGAGGCCGCGTTCGCCGACGACAAGGGCCGCGTCGAATGGGCGGTGACCTGGGCCACGGGCGGCGACGGGTTCGTGTCGTCCTACTGCAACACGGTGCCGACACCCGAAGGCGGCACGCACGAGGCGGGTTTGCGCGCCGCGCTCGCGCGCGGCCTCAAATCCTACGGCGAGCTCGCGGGCAACCGGCGCGCCGCGCAGATCACGGCCGAAGACGCGTTGTCGGGCGCGTGCGCCGTCCTGTCGATCTTCATTCCCGATCCCGAGTTCCAGGGCCAGACCAAGCAGAAGCTGTCGGGCGCGGGAGTGACGCGCCTCGTCGAGGTTTCGCTCAAGGACCACTTCGACCATTTCCTGTCGGGCGACCCCGAGGCGGCGCGCACGCTTCTCGACACCGTCGTCGAGCGCGCCGAGGAACGGCTGCGCCGACGCGAAGAGAAGGAGCTGCAGCGCAAATCGCCGACGCGCAAGCTGCGCCTTCCGGGCAAGCTCACCGACTGCACGCGGGACACCCCGGAGGGCACCGAGCTGTTCCTGGTCGAGGGCGATTCCGCGGGCGGCACGGCGAAGCAGGCGCGGCTGCGCGAGACGCAAGCCGTGCTGCCGCTGCGCGGCAAGATCCTCAACGTCGCCTCCGCCTCCGCCGACAAGCTGCGCGGCAACCAGGAGCTGGCCGACCTGGTCCAGGCACTCGGCTGCGGCACCGGCGCGCAGTACGACGACAGGAAGCTGCGCTACGAGCGCATCGTGATCATGACCGACGCCGACGTGGACGGCGCCCATATCGCGTCGCTGCTAATGACCTTCTTCTTCCGCGAGATGCCCGATCTCGTGAGGAACGGCCACTTGTGCCTCGCCATGCCGCCGCTCTACCGCATGAGCCAGGGCGCGGACACAGCCTACGCGATGAACGACCGCCACCGCGACGAGCTGCTCAAGGAGCGGTTCAAGGGTCGCGGCAAGGTCGAGATCAGCCGATTCAAGGGGCTGGGCGAGATGCCCTCGCCTCAGCTGCGCGAGACGACCATGGACCCGGCGCGGCGCCATCTGCTCCGGGTGAAGCTCGCGGCCGGCAACGAGCCCGCCGAAAAGAAGGCGGCGCGCGAGACCGCCGATCTCGTCGAGCGGCTGATGGGCCGCAAGCCCGAGCTCCGCCTTCAGTTCATCCAGGAAAACGCCCACAAGGCCCGCAACCTCGACGTGTGACCGTGGGTTACGGTACGGCGGCTGCACCCGCGCATATGACCTTCTGCCTCCGAGCGCGCGTCGAATTTACGTTTCGTTAGAACTCGGCTCGTAGCTGTTGCGCATCGCGGAAACAGCCGCCGGTGCCCACGATGCGCGTGATTGTCTGCACCTCGATCGTTGCCGCCCTCTCCGTCGCCTTCCTCGGCCTGCTCGCATCGAAGCCGCCGGGAATCGGTGCCCATGTGAGCGACGAACTCGCCGCCGCGACCGGCGAACTACGATCCGCGGCCGCCGTAACGAGGGCCTCGGCCGCGGTTCGAGAATCGTCCCAGGCGACGGGACCCGTTGCGCCGGGCGTCCAGACGGCCGCGGTTCCACAGGGCGCGCCCGGCGCCGGAAGCGCGGCGGACGGGCGCGCCGTGTTCCGCAAGTGCCAAGGGTGCCACACGATGGATGCCGGCCGGAACCTGGTTGGACCGAGCCTCGCTCAGATCGTCGGCAAGACGGCCGGAACCGCCCCCGGATTTTCTTTCTCGCCGGCCATGAAATCGTCGGGCGTGGTGTGGAACCGGGAAACGCTTTCGGCGTATCTCGCCAACCCGCAGGGCTTCATGCCGGGCAATCGGATGATGTTTCCCGGTCTCAAGGCCGCACGCGAACTAGACGCCGTCGTCGCGTACCTGGCCGACCCTTCGAGCGGATCGACCACGGCCGTCGCAGCTCATTCGAATCACGCGACGTCCGCCCCGACGGCCGAAACGCAGCGGCCGGTCGCATCCGCCGATCTGTCGCGCGACCCGAGCGACCTGCCGGCACCCATCGGCAAGCGCCCGCCGCGAACCATCCGCGTGGATTTGGAGACGGTCGAACGCGAGGGCCGGCTCGCCGATGGCGCGAGCTTTGGATTCTGGACCTTCAACGGCAAGGTGCCGGGACCGTTCCTCCGCGTTCGCGTCGGCGACACGATCGAGGTCAATCTCAAGAACGCCCACGACAGCACGATGATCCACTCGGTCGATTTCCACGCGGCGACGGGGCCGGGAGGCGGCGCGGCGGCCCTCCAGGTCGATCCGGGCGACGCAAAATCCGTGCGCCTCAAGGCGCTCGCGCCGGGGCTCTTCGTCTATCACTGCGCGACGCCGATGGTCGCCCAGCACATCGCGAACGGCATGTACGGGCTGATCCTGGTCGAGCCCGAAGGCGGGCTGCCGCCGGTCGACCGAGAGTTCTACGTCATGCAAGGAGAAATCTATACGGACGCTCCGTACGGCCGGCAGGGCGGCCAGGGCATGAGCGTCGAGAAGCTGCTGAACGAACGCCCGGAGTATTTCGTGTTCAACGGATCGGTCGGGGCATTGACGACGCTCCATCCGATGCACGCCAAGGTCGGCGAAACCGTGCGCAT
>DASWLB010000013.1:0-9740 GCA_036396315.1 Alphaproteobacteria bacterium | reverse complement strand
AGCGCGGCGGCATAGATCGACAGCGCGCTCGGTGGGCTTGCGACCGTGACCAGCCCGGCGCCGATCCGCTGAGCGGCGCGCGCGGCCAGGCGCGCGGCACCGGTCATCTCGGCGCCGCCGGCCACCACCGCATGTCCGCGGCCGTACTTATGGTCTTCGGCGCGCGGCCAGGGATAGGTGTCGAGCCACAGCTCGGGCCCGTTGGCGAAGGCCAGCGGCGCGATCGCATCGAGCACCGCGTCCGGTATTCCGATGTCGGCGACGACCGTTTCGCCGCACATCGCCTTGCCCGGCAGCAACAGATGGCCCGGCTTGCGGCGGAAGAACGTCACGGTGAGCGCCGCCAGGGGTGCGGCGCCGAGGATCGCGCCGGTGTCGCCGTCGACGCCGCTCGGGATATCGATGGCGACACAGGCGATTTTCGCTTCCGTGACCGCCTCGACTGTCGCGCGCGCCGCACCGTCTAGCGGACGCTGAAGCCCGGCGCCGAACAACGCGTCGACGACCAGCGCGCAACCGACCAGGACTTGCGGCGAAAGCTTCTCGACCTCGCCATCCCATCGCGCGGCGTTGCCTGCGGCATCGCCCTTTAGCTCGCCGCGGTCGCCCAGAAGCGCGACCCGCACGTCCCATCCGGCCTGGCGCAACAGGCGGGCGACGACGAACCCGTCGCCACCGTTGTTGCCCGGGCCGCACAGCACCACCACAGGCCGGGGCGACCAACGGCGGCGGATCTCGGACGCGACGGCGGTCCCCGCGGCTTCCATCAGCGCTTCGCCCGGCGTACCGCCGGCGACGGCGGCCGCGTCCGCCCGCGCCATCTCGGCGACGGTCAGGAGCGCATTGCGGTATGCATCGGTCGCCACGTCATTCCCCCTCGCGCGCCGGACGATAACCGCACCCGGGGCTGCTGTCGTGCGTTGCCCGCCGTGCGGCAGCGATCGCCCGGCAGAACTTGCCTGAGGCGGCGAAATTTTCCCGGATTCCGTCTTAATAAAACGCGTGAACTCATTGAAAAAGCGTTGTTTGGATATTGGCACGATTCCTGCGAGGGGCATACGGCACAGGCACCGAGGACTCCACGATGGCCGCATCACCCGCCGTTCCGCTGCCCGCAGAAGCCGCGCCGCCCCCGTCGTTGCCCGTTCCGTACATCCCCACGGACGGCGCCTCGGCCCGCGCCCTTGCCGAGGAAATCCGCATCGGGCTCGATCGCATGCGCCACTTGGGCCACGACGAGTTGAGGTCGCTGATCTCGACGCGCGTCGAGATGCTCGAATCGGTCCTCAAGGAGCGCGCCGACCGCCGCGAGGCTTTGGAAACGGCGCGGCTCGCCGCCCGGCTGCTGGAAATCCGCCGCGCGCGCGCGCGAATCGTCAAACGGCGCGTCGATCGCTGGAGTGCGGTCGCGGCGGCCGCTTGCTTTGCCGTGATTCTGGGCCACCTCTGATGGTCGGCTGAGGTTCGGGCGCCTCGCTTCGCCCCGTTCCCGCGCGACGGAAAGCCGCGCCGGCCTCGTGTAGACTAGTGGCGGCCGCACCGCGGCGCGCCGAACTCGAGAGGGCGACGATGATCCTGTCACGACGTGCGCTGCTGGCGATGGCGCCGGCCCTCCTCATGCCGGCCTCGCTGCGCGCGGCGGCCGCCCTTCCCGCGACGCCGCGGGCGACCGATGGGCCGTTCTACCCGACCGTGATGCCGCGCGATCAGGACAGCGACCTCGTGCGGATCGAGGGCGCGGTGCGCGAAGCCGGCGGCGACATCCTCCACCTCGACGGCGTCCTGCTCGACCAGAACGCGCGGGCGATCGCCGGCGCGCGGGTCGAGATCTGGCAATGCGACGTGAACGGCGTCTACCTGCACCCGGGCAGCGGCCGGCGCGAAAGCCTCGATCGCAACTTCCAGGGTTTCGGTCATGCCCTGACCGACGCGTCTGGGCGCTTTTCGTTCCGCACCATCGTGCCGGTGCCCTATACCGGCCGCACGCCGCATATCCATGCCAAGGTGCTGCGCGACGGGCGCGAGGCCCTCACCACCCAACTCTACCGCGCCGGGTTCCCGCAGAACCCATCCGACTTCCTGTACCGCCGCCTGTCGCCGTCCGAGCGGGAGCGCGTGTCGATGACGTTAAAACCGCGCGCCGGCGCGTCACGGCCCGCGTTCGAGACCAGCGTCCGAATCGTTCTTTCGGGCTAGCTTCGCCTCCAACCTCGATTGCGATATCGCGGTCGCGCGTTAGACTGCACGGTTGCGAAGCGCGGACGGTGGGCCGTCGTCGGCCACGCCGCAAGAAGGCCGCTTGGAGGCACCAAAATGGCCCGCGTCGATCGAGTCCTTGTCGTCGGCGGCGGCATCGCCGGCATGTCGCTCGGAATCGGGCTCCGCCGCGCGGGCATCCGTACCGACATCGTCGAGATCGACGCCGAATGGAATGTCCTCGGCCTCGGCATCGCGCTCCTCGGCCCGACCCTGCGGGCGCTTCGGACGATCGGCCTGCTCGAGCGCTGTATCGAGCAGGGCTTCGGCTATTCGAGCTTCGCCGTCGGCAATCCGGCCGGCAAGATCGTGCAGACCGTCGATCTCGCGCGGCTGAACGGACCCGACTACCCGGCGGCGGTCGGCATCATGCGTCCGGCGTTCCATGCCGCCTTGGCCGACGCCTGCCGAGACGAAGGCGTCGTCATCCGGCTGGGGACGAGCGTCGCATCGCTGAAGCAGGGACGGGATTCCGTCGAAGTCGCGTTTAGCGACGGCACGACGGACCGGTTCGATCTCGTCGTCGGAGCCGACGGCGCGTACTCGAAAGTCCGAGAGTTGGCTTTCGGTTCCGACGTTCGGCCGCGCTACACCGGGCAGACCGTGTGGCGTGCGACCGTGGAACGGCCGCCCGAGGTGACCACGCTTCACGTCTATTATGGCGGCAAGGGCCAGCCCGGATTCAACCCGGTGTCGCCGGACGAGATGTACGTCTTCCTGGTCCAGAACAGCCCGGATAACGAACGAATCCCGGCCGAGAGGTTGCCTGGAGCGCTGCGTGAACAGCTCACCGGGTTCGGCGGGCTTCTCGCCGAGGCCCGCGACCGGATCACCCGTCCCGAAAAGATCGTCCACCGGCCGATCGAGGCGCTGCTGGTGCCGCCGCCGTGGTACCGGGGCCGCGTGCTGTTGATCGGCGACGCCGCGCACGTGCCGACGCCGCATCTCGCGAGCGGCGCCGGGATCGCGATCGAGGACGCGATCGTGCTCGTCGAGCTGTTGCGCACCGATCGGCCCGTGCCGGAGATCCTCGAAGGCTTCATGGCCCGCCGCTTCGAACGATGCCGCATGGTCGTCGAGAACTCGGTGCAATTCGGCGAATGGGAGAAACATCCGAACACGCCCGGCGCCGATCCTGCCGGCCTGTTGGGCCGGTCCATGGCGGCGCTGGCGCAGCCGATCTGATTCCGTAGCCGCAGCCGGGAACCCGCAATGCGCATGTCGATCATCTCCGTGCAGGATCATTACCCCGGGCGCGCGCGCAGCGAGGCCGAGCTGTATCGCCAGGTCGTCGCCGAGGCCGAACTCGCCGACGAGCTCGGCTACGACACGTTCTTCGTCGCCGAGCACCATTTCCACGAATACGGCATCGTGCCCAACCCCGCGGTGCTGCTGGCCGCGATCGCCCAGCGCACGCGCCGGATCCGCCTCGGCACCGCGATCTCGACCCTCACCTATCACAACCCGATCGAGGTGGCCGAAAGCTACGCCATGCTCGACATATTGTCCGACGGGCGACTCACGCTCGGGGTCGGGTCGGGCTATTTGAGCCACGAATTCGACGGGTTCGGCATCGACCCGGCGGTAAAGCGCGAGCGCTTCGACGAGACGTTCGGTCTCGTCCGCCGGCTGCTCGCCGGCGAGACCGTGACCCACAAGGGCCGGTTCCACGATCTGAAAGGCGTGCGGATCAACGTCGCGCCGCGTCAGGCCGACATCCCGCTCTACGTCGCCATCCTGCGCGCCGAGGCCGCCTACCATGTCGGGCGCCAGGGCTTCAGCCTGTTCACCATCCCGTACGCGTCGGTGGCCGCGTTCGAACAAATCGCCGACCTGGTCGCCTCGCACCGCCGCGGCTTTGCCGAGGCCGGGCGCACCGATACCGCGAACACGCTGGCGATCGCTTTCCACACCCATGTCGCCGAGACCGACGCGGCGGCGCGGCGGGTGGCGGCGGCGCCGTTCGACCTGTATGTCGCGACCCGGCTGTATGCCAGGAAATCGACCTACGACGACGCGATGGCGAACGGGCTGTCGCTCATGGGTTCGGTCGAGATGGTCGCTTCAAAGCTCGTCGCGCTTGCCGAGATGGGCGTCGACCACGTGATGGCGTTCCACAATTTCGGCGCCATGCCGGCGTCCGAAGTGACGCGTTCGATGCGGCTTCTCATGGCCGAGGTGATGCCGCGCGTCGAGAAGCGCATCGCCGCGACCAGCGCCGCCTGACTCGCTCAGCAGTGGCCGACGAACGGCGCCGGCCCGGTCCCCGGCCCCGGCGCCGCTTCGCGAATCAAGGCGACCACGACCTCCATCCGGTATTCCCGCCACGCACCGCGGCACACCAGCGCCGCCGCTTCGTCGGCCGAATGGCCACGCTCGACCAGTCGTCGCGCATCGTGCAGCGCGGCACGCACCACCGCATTGTCGAGCCGGTTCATGGGCCTCTGGTAACCGGCGCGGGCCGCGCGCGCAACCGCAATCGCCGGGGATTTGATCGGTTTTCGACGCGCTTCGCGGCGGTCCTACCTTGCGCCGGACCCTTCGAGCGCCCGCAATTTGTCGAGGGTTTCGTCGAGCTCGCGGCGCGCCGCGGCGATGCCGCCCTGCAGCGCCTCGATCGTGCGCCGCCGCGCCTCGACCTCGCGCTCGAGCCGTGCCGCGCCGTCCTGCGCCTCGGCGCGCCGCCGTTCCGCCGCCTCGGTGGCCGCGCGGACGGCATTCAGCTCCTGCTCCGCGCGAACGCTCTCGCGATTGAGCTGGTCGATCCGGGCGTCCAGATTGGCGACGGTCGCCTGCCGTTCGTCCGCTGAGCGCTGCAGCGCCTGAAGCCGCGCATCGGTCTCGGCGGCGCGCGCGGCCATGGTTTCGGCCGCCGACCCCGCCTCGCGCGCCCGCGCGCGTACCTCGGCCAGCTCCTCCTGAGCGGATCGCAGCATTGCCTGGGCGTTCGCCACCTCGGCCGCAATCTCGTCGCGGCGGCGTTCGGCCGCGGCGATCTCGGTGCGCAGGTTCCGCACCGCGTCCTCGTTCCGGCGGGATTCGGCGAGAGTCGCTTCGAGCACCTCGCTGCGCTTGCGTCCGTCCTCGATCTGCTGGGTCAGCGCCGCGCGCTCGGTCGCCCAACGCTCGGCCGCGGCTTCGCGATCGACATACAGGTAGCCGCACCCGGCGAGCCCTGCGGCCGCGAGCACCGCGAGAATTACGATTCCGGGCCTCGCCCGCTCGCGCCGGACGATGGCCGGTTCCACGACCGCCCGGTCCGCCGGCGGAGGCGTCGGCGCGGGCGCAGCGGCGGGCGGTTGCGGAAGCGACTCTTGCGGACGTGCCTCGGGCGCAAGCGGCGGCCACAGCACGATCGGCTCCGGCTCGCCGCCGGCGCGCGACCGCGCGCGATCCTCCTCGTCTTGCAGAAACTCCCGGTAGCTGCGCGTCGGGCGCAGCAGGTAAGAGCTGACGTAGGTTTCGGTCGTTGCCATGGCACCCTGCCGCCGGTCGCGATCGGCGACCGCTGCGCGCAATGCGCGCCGAGGCAATAGGTTAGCGGATTTTCCGGCGCCCGACTCGAAGGATCGAAGGGACGGCGTCCGTCGGAAAAGGTGGGGTGGCCTGCGGGATTTGAACCCGCGACCTTCGGGACCACAACCCGACGCTCTAACCAGCTGAGCTAAGGCCACCGTCCGGCGCGGACGCCCGATGTAGGCCGGCGGCCCGCCCGCGTCAAGGCGGCCTGCCGCCTCGACCCGGCCTCAGCCTCAGCCGACGACCAGCGCGCCGTGCTGGCTCTGGCCCTCGGTCAGGCCCCACGACTTCATCCATTCGTAGGTCTGGCCGAACAGCTTGGGATCGTAATAGTCGACGTGCTTGTAGCGCACGAAGGCCCGGTTCATCTCGTGCGGCTTGAGGGCGCCTTCGGTCGGCTCGACGATCTTCGCCGCGTACTTGGCGAAGTCGGCGTTGATGCGGTCGACCGCCTCGTTCTCGGCGTCGTAATAGGCGCGGCGCTGCTCCGCCGTCAGGTTGGCGCCCACGACCTCGCCGCCGCGATAGAACTCGGCGGCGATGACGTGCGCGCCGGTCTTGAGGCCGAGGCTGATCCAAGGCTCCATCAAGGTGATCGCGCGATGGGTGCGGTCGCGCAGCGCTTCCCAGCGCTTGATCGGCGCGCCGATGTGCTCGAGCACGATGTTCTTCCGCCCGATCGCGCCTTCCAGCATCTGGAGCGTCGTATAATGCGATCCGGTGAACTCGTTGATCACGACCGGGACGCCGGCGAGGTCGCGCGGCACCTGGAGGGAGTCGTCGAAGCTCATGATCGCCTGGGCGGCGACGCAGGCGCGCAGCGCCGCGATGTTGCCGCCGCGCTCGCCGCGCTCGAGCCGGTCGATCGAGGCCCATTCGCAGACGTTGTAGCTGTCGGCCGAGCCGCACTCGAACATGTTCTCCTTGAGCCGCGCCAGCACCTCGCGCTCGGTGAGCGTCGCCGAGCGGTCGGCGTAGCTCGCCGACAACTTCACGTCGAGCCCAGCCTTCTCGAACAGCCTGTCCTCGATGCCGACGAGCACCGGCAGGTCGAACAGCGGGCTGTTGGGCGCGATTCTTACGGCAGGCATTTGCGATGGCATGGGATCCTCGCTTTGTCGTCCGGCCGAGTGTGCGAGCGGCCGGCGCGGCGGTCAAGCCCGCTATCGGCCGCGCGCCCCGAAATGCCGGCCAAGCCGCGCGACCGCCTCGTCGAGCGTCGCGTCCTCCTTGCAGAACGCGAAGCGCGCGAAGTGCTTGATGTCGCCCGATTCGTAGAAGGCGCTCACCGGCACCGCGGTCACCTTGGCTTCGGTCGTGATGTGGCGGCAAAACGCCACATCGTCGCCGTTGAAGCCGAGCGGACGGAAATCGCAGGTGATGAAATAGCTGCCCTGGCAGGCGAGCACGTCGAACCCGATCGATTTGAGCCCGGCGCCGAGCCGGTCGCGCTTCCTTTCCAGGCTCGCGGCGAGGCCGGTGAAATAGCTCGCCTCCTTGCCGAGCCCGTAGGCGACCGCCTTCTGCAGGTTAGGCGGCGTCGTGAAGGTGATGAACTGGTGCGCCTTGGCGATCGGCGCCATGAGGTTGGGCGAGGCGGTGATGAACCCCACCTTCCATCCGGTGAGCGAAAAGATCTTGCCCGCGGATTCGATGCGCACCGTGCGCTCGCGCATCCCGGGCAGGGTCATCATCGGCACGTGGCGGTGCCCGTCATAGACGAGGTGCTCGTACACCTCGTCGCACACGGCGAAGGCATCGTGGCGGATGCAGAACTCGGCGATCAGCTTGAGCTCCTCGCGCGTGAACACCTTGGAGCACGGGTTCATCGGCGTGTTGACGAGGACGAGCTTGGTGCGGTCGGAGAACGCCGCCTCCAGCATGTCGCGCGTGAGATGCCAGCCGGGCGGCTCGAGGCGGACGAGCTTCGGCGTCGCCCCGGCGCGTCGCAGCATCGGCAGGTAGGAATCGTACAAGGGCTCGATCAGCACCGCCTCGTCGCCCGGCTCGAGCAGTCCGAGCAGGGTTCCGGTCAGCGCCTCGGTGCCGCCCGAGGTCACCATCACCTCGCGCCGCCAGTCGCACTCGATGCCGAAGAACCGTTTGTTGTGCGCCGCGACCGCCTGGCGCAGCTCGTCCGTCCCCATCATCGGCGGGTACTGGTTGTTCCCGTCGCGCAGGTACTCGGCCGCAACCTCGACCACGTCCGGCGGCCCATTGCCGTCGGGGAATCCCTGGCCGAGATTGATCGAGGCGTGCTCGCGCGCGAGCGCCGACATGACTTCGAAGATCGTCGTACCGTAGCTCGACAGAACGGCGTTGCCGGCCTTCACGCGGTACCTCCCGATGGCGCCGCTTGATTATCACAACCGCGGGATGCCGCACAGGCGACGGGCGCCGACTGCCTGCTTAGCCCTTGAGCAGAGTGATTATTCTCTAGGCAATTGACTCATGAAACGTCGGTGTTTCGAACGTAAAACCGGCGGAAATGCGCGTATTTGTCGCCGCTTCCGAGTTGGCACGCAACATGCTAAGGGAAGAGGCAGGAGCCGGCGCCGTTTCGTCGGCGGATCGGCGCTGGAAACGCAATGAAGAAGATCGAGGCCATCATCAAGCCGTTCAAGCTCGACGAGGTCAAGGAGGCGCTGCACGAGGTTGGCGTCAAGGGGCTGACCGTCACGGAGGCCAAGGGGTTCGGCCGCCAGCGCGGCCATACCGAGCTGTACCGCGGGGCCGAATACGTGGTCGATTTCCTGCCCAAGGTGAAGATCGAGGTGGTGCTCGAGGACGATCAGGTCGACCGCGCGGTCGAGGCGATCATGCAGGCCGCGCGCACCGGGCGCATCGGCGACGGCAAGATTTTCGTCACGACGGTCGAGGAAGCGATCCGCATCCGCACCGGCGAGAAGGGAGCGGAAGCCATTTGACGCCGGGCCCGCGGCCACGGCCTCGGGCCCGCAAGAAACGGTTCGACAGAGGCGGCGCAACAATCGCAACCACATCGTCCCGGCGCACCCGTCCGCCGCCTCGGCGGAGCGCGCGAAGGACATGGCACCCGTGCCGGACGGCGGCACCGTTCCGGCATGGCGGACAGACATGAGGTGTTGACATATGGCCGAGGCAAAAGGCGACCTGAAGAAGGTCTTCGACCTGATCAAGGAGAAGGACGTCAAGTACGTCGATTTCCGCTTTACCGACCCGCGCGGCAAGTGGCAGCACACCGCCCAGCCGACGTTCACGGTGGACGAAGGCACGTTCGCGGACGGGGTGATGTTCGACGGTTCCTCGATCGCGGGCTGGAAGGACATCAGCCAGTCCGACATGTGCCTGATGCCCGATCCGGCGACCGCGTGCATCGATCCGTTCGCGGCGCAGACCCAGATGATCCTGTTCTGCGACTGCCTCGAGCCGACGACCGGCCAGCCCTATGAGCGCGATCCGCGCTCGACCGCGCGGCGCGCCGAGGCCTACCTCAAGGAGACCGGCATCGGCGACACGGCGTTCTTCGGTCCGGAGCTCGAGTTCTTCGTGTTCGACGACGTGCGCTACGACGTGTCGATGAACCACACGTTCTACGCGATCGACGAGATGGAGGGCCCGTACAACACCGGCCGGGTCTTCGAGGGCGGCAACACGGGGCATCGTCCGGCGATCAAGGGCGGCTACTTCCCGGTCGCGCCGGTCGACTCGATGGGCGACCTGCGCGCCGAGATGCTCACCGTCATGCACGACATGGGCGTCGAGGTCGAAAAGCATCACCACGAGGTGGCGGGCAGCCAGAACGAGCTCGGCGTCAAGGTGTCCTCGATGCTGCGCATGGCCGACGTGGTGCAGATCTACAAATACGTCGTCCACAACGTCGCGCACTCCTACGGCAAGACGGCGACCTTCATGCCGAAGCCGGTGATGGGCGACAACGGCTCGGGCATGCACGTCCACCAGTCGCTGTGGAAGACCGGGAAACC
>DASWLB010000012.1:0-3307 GCA_036396315.1 Alphaproteobacteria bacterium | reverse complement strand
CGCCGAGGAACGCGAGCGCCGCGATCAGCGCGGCAATCTCCTGGCCGATTCCGGCGGCCTGCGGCAGCGCGAAGGCGAGCGCCGCGGCGACGGCGCCGTAGGTGATCGCGATCATGACGTGGCGCAGGATGCCCATGGGCGGCCCGGGAAATTGCCGCGCGGACTCTGCGGTGCGCTCCCTTGAAATAAGGTTAACGACGGGAAACCATTTGCCCGACCGTGTATTCACCACGGAGCGCACAGAGGACACAGAGGCGAAGGAGCATTCTCCGTGCTCTCTGTGTTCTCTGAGGTTCGCATGCGGCGGGACAGCGCCATTACCGGTGGTCGACGCCGACGGCGTCGGCGACCGAGGCGAACCCGTCGCGGCGCAGCAGGGCTGCGAGATCGCGGGCGATGTCGCGGACGAGACCCGGCCCGTGGAACACCAGCGCGGTGTAGAGCTGGACGAGCGAGGCGCCGGCCCGTATCTTGGCGTAGGCGTCCGCGCCGGCAGCGATCCCGCCGCAGCCGACCAGCGGCACCTTGCCGTCGGTCAGCCGGTAGAAATCGGCGAGGATCTCGGTCGAGGGGCCGAACAGGGGCCGACCCGACAGCCCGCCCGCCTCGGACCGGTGGCGGCTTCCGAGGGTCGCGGGGCGGGCGACGGTGGTGTTGCCGACGATCAGCCCGTCGATCGCGCCGGCGCGGGCAACCTCGGCGATCTCGCGGCGCTCTTCGGCGTCGAGGTCGGGCGCCACCTTGACGAGAAGCGGCGGGCGGCCTTGAGCGCCGGCGCGGTCGCGCGCGGCGGCGAGCCGCGCCGCGAGCGCCGACAGCGCATCGCCGCGTTGCAGCGCGCGCAGTCCCGGGGTGTTGGGCGAGGATACGTTGACCACGAGGTAGTCGGCGCAGGGCGCGAGAGCGACGATGCCCGTCTCGTAAGCCGCGGCCTCGTCGGTCTCGTCGCGGTTGCGCCCGACATTGGCGCCGACGATGCCCGCCCGCCGGTCGCGCGCCCGCATGCGCTGGACGAACGAATCGAGCCCTCGGCTGTTGAAACCGAGCCGGTTGATCACCGCCTCGTCCTCGGCGAGCCGGAACAGGCGCGGGCGCGGGTTGCCCGGCTGCGCGCGCGGCGTGACGCTGCCCGCCTCGACGAAGCCGAACCCGAGCGCGAGCGCGCCCTCCATCGCGCGCGCGTCCTTGTCGAATCCGGCGGCAAGCCCGATCGGATTCGGGAATGAAAGCCCCCACAACCGCGTCGCCATGACGGGATCGTCGGGCGCATGCCGTTGGCGTACCAGCCCGTTGGCGAGCGCCGCGACAGCCATCGCATGCGCGGTCTCGGGCGGGAGCGCGAACAGGAGCGGTCGTGCGAGACGATAGAGCGAACGCAACCCAATCCTTCCTGACCGGACGGCGCCGGCGTATCCTCGCCGCCGGGCAAGGGTTCCGCCCGATTGATGGCCGGGCGCGCAGCGATTATATCGGAAGCGACCGGCACGCCAGCCACAGGGCGCCAAAGCGCGGGGTTCATGGGCGCGAACGCTTCGATCGAGGCCGAAAAACAGCGGATCGTCGAGGAATTCTCGGTGTTCGACGACTGGGTCGGCCGCTACGAGTACATCGTCGAGCTGGGCGAAAAGCTTGCGCCCTTGCACGAATCGCTCAAGACCGAGGCGAACCGCGTCCAGGGCTGCCAGTCGCGCGTGTGGTTCCACGCGACGGAGACGGACGGCTGCATCCACTTCGCGGCCGAATCGGACGCCGTCATCGTCAAGGGGCTGATCTCGCTTCTGCTCCGCGTCTATTCGGGGCGCTCGCCCGAGGATATCCTCGCGACGACGCCGGCGTTCTTCGAGACGATCGAGCTCGGCTCGCATCTGACGGGAAGCCGGGCCAACGGTTTGCACGCGATGGTCCGACGCATCCACGCGATCGCGCGCGCGGCGCTCGAGCGGCGCGCCGAAGGCGCGGTCCCCTCGGCCTAGCGAGCGTGCGCGAGATTCATGCTGACATTCGCCGCCAAATGTAAGAGCGTGGCGCCATGCTGAAGCACGGCGACGTCTGGCGCGCGATCGACCGGTTGGCCGAGGAGCACGGGCTGTCCGCGTCCGGGCTCGCGAAGCGCTCCGGACTCGACCCGACGACCTTCAACAAGTCGAAGCGGATCACGCGCTTCGGACGCCCGCGCTGGCCCTCGACCGAGAGCATCTCGAAAATTCTCGCCGCGACCGAATCCTCGCTTGCCCATTTCGTCGATCACGTCGCCGTCGGCTCCGACGAGGAATCCTACGTCCACCGCATCCCGATCGTCGGGCTCGCCCAGGCGGGCGCGGCCGGCTATTTCGACGACGCGGGCTTCCCCAAGGGCAGCGGCTGGGACCAGATCGCGTTTCCCGACGTGACCGACCGCAACGCCTACGCGCTCGAGATCACCGGCGATTCGATGGAGCCCGTCTATCGCGACGGCGACATGGTCGTGATCTCGCCGGCCGCCGAGATCCGGCGCGGCGACCGCGTCGTCGTCCGCACGCACGGCGGCGAGGTGATGGCCAAGGTGTTCCTGCGCCGCACCGCGACGCGCGTCGAGCTCACCTCGATCAACCCCGCGCACGGCGACCGCATGCTCAACGCCGAGGAGATGGCGTGGATGTCCCGCATCGTGTGGGCGAAGCAATAACGGCGGGGCCAATGTCTCATCCTTCGAGACGGCCGCTTCGCGGCCTCCTCAGGATGAGGAGCAGAAAACAAAACCCTCATCCTGAGGAGCGGCCCGCAGGGCCGCGTCTCGAAGGATGAGATCGATCACCTACATCGACGGCGCCTGGCACGAGGGCAATCCGCCGCTCCTCGGGCCGATGACGCACGCGACCTGGATGGCTTCCGCCGTGTTCGACGGTGCGCGCGCCTTCGCGGGCGTCGCGCCCGACTTGGACCGCCACTCGGCGCGCCTCATCCGCTCGGCCGAAATCATGGGCTTCGCCGCGCCGGTGACGGCCAAGCGGGTGCTCGAGCTCGCCTGGGAGGGCATCGGGCGCTTCCCGGAGGGCGCCGAGCTCTACATCCGCCCGCTGATCTACACCGAGGAAGGGTTCGTCACCGCGGTGCCCGAGAGCGCGCGGTTCATCCTCACTGTGTTCGAGGAGCCGATGCCGGCGCGCGAGGGTCTCGTGGCGTGCCTGTCGCGCTACCGCCGCCCCGCGCCCGACATGGCGCCGACCGAGGCCAAGGCGTCGTGCCTCTACCCCAACGTCGCGCGCGCGCTCAGCGAGGTGCGGCCGAAGGGGTTCCACACCGCGGTGATGCTCGATGCCAACGGCAA
>DASWLB010000011.1:0-3769 GCA_036396315.1 Alphaproteobacteria bacterium | reverse complement strand
GATCTTCGCGTTCTCAAGCCGCGCGCGCTCCACCGGCTCGCGGCGGTCGGCGGTGCCGAGCGCGTACTTGACGTGACGCTTCTTGACCACGCGCCGGATGGCGCGCGGCACCTTGCGCTGCACGTACCAGCGCCCGTTGCGCCTCAGCAGACCGAACTCTTTGGCCATGGCTTCTCACCCCTGCGGTATCCCATCGAGGTATCCCAGCGGGGGTTGCAAGAAACCCTTATGAAGTCGGATGTCCGCGCGTCGTCGGCGTTTCGGCGGTGTAGTGGCGCGCCCGAGAGGATTCGAACCCCTAACCCCCAGATCCGTAGTCTGGTGCTCTATCCAGTTGAGCTACGGGCGCATGCGCGTGAGAGATGGGGCGGCGCGGCCCCGTCGCAAAGGCGGCGGACGTTACTCAAATTGCCCGACTGTGGCAAGCGCGGCACCGCGACGCGCGTGCACGCATCGCGGCGGCGTGATTGGGCTTTGCGGCGATTTCCCGTTGAGGTAATATAACGGACACCGGGGGGTGGGGGAATCGCGATACTTTCCAATAATTTGGTCCGGACGCCCCGGGACACACAACAACTCCTGCAAAATGGGGTGAACATTGCCATGGCCCGAGCGAAATCCGTAGCGGCGGCGCTCACGGCGGGGCTGGTTCTCGCCGGATGCTCGTTCGCCAACGACGTGCTGTGGCCAACGCTCACCGGCGACAGTCCGGCGCGGCAAGCGGCGAGCCCGCAGCAGGCCCAGGCCCAGGCGCCGGCCTCGGACATGCGTCAGATCCCGCCGTCCCCGGCCGAGGCGTCGCCCGATCCGACGCTGACGCCCGCCGGCCCGCCCCGGCTCGGCACCACCCAGTTCCAACCGCCGCCCGTCACCCAGGCGGCGCCCACCGGCACGTTCGTCGGCCAGAAGGTGCAGCAGTTCCGCGGCGAGCTCGAGAAGCTGCAGACCGACGTGCGCAGCCACAACCAGACCTTGCAGGAGATCCGCCGCGAAACCGCCGAGCATTCGCAGCGCTACCATTCGACGGTCGCGGCGATCAATTCGCGGCTCCAGGTCGGCACGACGCCCGGCAACCCGATACTGGTCAGCCAGTGGAACGCGGCGCAAAGCCTGATGGACCAGGTGAGCGCCGACGTCGCGCGCATGAACTCGCTGGCGACGGAGACGTCCGGCACCTCGACCCTGTCCGCCTATCTGCTCGAATCGACGCGCGCCGCCTACGGGCTGTCGGGCGCGGTCGACGAGGACCACCGCCAGCTCGGCATCCTCGAGGACGAGATCAACCGCACGGTCGTGCTGATCGACCGGCTCGCCAACGAGCTTTCCACCGACATCGGCCGCCAGGGCCAGTATTTGTCGGGCGAGCGGCGCAACCTGACGGCGCTCTCGCTTGCCGTCAAGAACGGCGAGCTGTACGGCTCCAGCCTCGCCAACCGCGCGTTCGAATCGGCGACGCCGCTCGCCTCGGCGGCGCCCGGCGCCGCCGCGCCCGGGCCCGCCGACGCCTCGCGCCGCCGTCCGCTCGTCGTCATCCGCTTCGACCGGCCGAACCCGTCCTACGAGCAGGCGCTGTATTCGGCGCTGTCCGGCGCGCTCAACCGCCGGCCGAGCGCGACGTTCGATCTCGTCGCGGTGGCGCCGCAGCAGGGCACGCCCGCCGAGGTGTCGACGGCGCAGAACCGCTCCAAGCGCAATGCCGAGCGGGTGCTGCGCTCGATGTCGGAGATGGGCCTGCCGATGGACCGGGTGCGGCTGTCGGCCGTGACCTCGCCCGCGACGCAAAGCAACGAGGTCCACGTTTACGTCCGGTAGCGCCATGCTCTGAGTCCGCGCCGCGCGCCGCGGCGCGGGTTGCCACCAGTTTCGCGTAACCTGGGTTTCTCCACGCATCCAATGCCAGTTGCGAAGGCCGTCTCATGAAGGCGCGCGAAGCCTCGCCGCTCTACGGGCTCGCGCTCGTCGTCGCGTTGAGCATGCTGTGGGGCCTCAACTGGCCGGCCATGAAGGTCGCGCTGGCGGAGCTGCCGCCGCTTACCTTCCGCGCGCTGATGCTCGGCTTCGGCGGGCCCGGCCTGCTCCTGGTCGTGCGGCTGTCGGGTTACAGCATCCGCATCCCGCCCGGCCATTTCTGGAATCTCGTCCAGGTCGCGATGACGCTGATCGTCATCTGGATGATCCTCTCGATCTATGGGCTGCGGCTCATCAGCTCGGGCAACGCGGCGATCCTCGCCTATTCGATGCCGGCCTGGACCGCGCTGTTCGGCGTCTGGCTGCTGGGCGAGCGCATGACCGTACGCCGCGCGCTCGGGCTCGCCGCCGGGCTCGGCGGCATCGCCGTGCTGGTCTCGCGCGACCTGTCGGCGTTCGGCGGATCGCTCGCGGGCCCCGCGCTCATGGTCGCCGCCGCGATCGTGTGGAGCTACGGCGTCGTCCTGCAGAAGAGCAAGAGCTGGGCGATGCCGTCGGCCGCCGTCGCCGGCTGGCAGGTCACGCTCGGCGCGATCCCGATGACGGCGCTCGCGGCGCTCCTCGAATCGCCCGACTTCACCGGCCTGTCGGACGTCGTCTGGGCGTCGGTCGCCTTCAACGTGTTCGGCATCGCGATCGTCGCCTACATCATCTGGTACAAGGTGATCGCGCTCTATCCCGTGACGGTGGCGAGCGTCGGCATCCTGCTCACGCCCGTCCTGGGCGTGATCCTCGGCGCCTGGATGCTCGGCGAATCGGTCGGCTGGCGCGAGGTAGCGGCGCTCGCGCTCATCATGGCCGCGATCTTCCTCGTGATGTTCGAGCGGGCGCCCGAGCGCGCACCCCAGCCCGCCGCCGGCGAATAGGACTCAGCGGCGCGGAATCACCGGCAAATTGTCGATCAGCCGCGCCTTGCCGAGCCAGGCGGCGGCGAGCACGCGCGCCGGCGCGGTGACGCGCTCGATCGGCGCGAGCGTTTCGGCGTCGCACACCGCGACATAGTCGATCTTGTGGAACCCGGCGCGGCCTAGCGCGATCAGCGCGCGCGCGATCTCATCGGCGACAAGCATCGTCCCGTCGGCGAGCCGCTCCGCCGTCTCGGCGAGGGTGCGGTACAGCGCAGGCGCGACGGCGCGCTCGGCCGGTGTCAGATAGGCATTGCGCGACGACAGCGCGAGCCCGTCCGGCGCGCGCACCGTGGGCACGCCGACGATCTCGACCGGCAGATCGAGGTCGCGCGCCATCCGGCGCACCACCAAAAGCTGCTGGTAGTCCTTCTCGCCGAAATAGGCGGCGTCGGGCATCGCCTGGATCAGGAGCTTGGCGACGATCGTCGCCACACCTTCGAAATGGCCGGGACGGAACGGGCCGCACAGCCCGGCGGTGAGCCCCGCGACCGACACCGCGGTGGCGAAGCCCGGTCCGTACATCTTGTTCGTTTCCGCCGCGAACAGCAGATCGCAACCGGCGCCCGCGAGCTTCGCTGCATCGCCCGCCTCGTCGCGCGGATAGGCGCCAAGGTCCTCGCTCGGCGCGAATTGCCGCGGGTTGACGAACAAGGTGGCGACGGCGCGCGCGCAAGTCCGCTTCGCTTCGCGCACCAGCGCGAGATGGCCGTCGTGGATCGCGCCCATGGTCGGCACGAGGCCGATGCGCCCCTCGGCGCGCATCGCGCCGATGCGGGCCCGGAGCGCGGCGACGGTGCGGACGGTTTCGAGCGCGGGGGCGATGTTCGCCGCCTAGCGCGCGGGCGCGCGGTCCTTGCCGGCGGAGGGCACGCGATAGACGTGCTCGGGCCCGG
>DASWLB010000010.1:0-2061 GCA_036396315.1 Alphaproteobacteria bacterium | reverse complement strand
GCCTTCGACGGCATCCTCAAGGTGCTGAAGCCCGGCGCGCACCCCTCGGAGATCGTGCGCGCTGCGCAGCCGATCGAGGATGCCGGCTTCACCACCTACGACGACCTGGTGCACGGCACCGGCGGCGGATACCTGCCGCCCATCGTCGGCTCGCCAAGCCGCCAGAACGAGCCGGTCCCCGACCTGCGGCTCGAGGCGGGCATGATGATGGTGGTGCAGCCCAACGTGATCACCAGGGACGAGAAGGCCGGCATCCAGACCGGCGAGGCGGTGCTGATCACCGAGGAGGGCGCCGTTTCGCTGCACACCGCGCCGCGCGGACCGTTCGTCGTGGGTGCGGATCGTTGAGCATCGGGCCGCTGTCGCTCGAATCGGCGGCGATCATCTGCGTCGCGCTGTTCGTCGGATCGATCGCCAAGGCGGTGACCGGGTTCGGGCTGCCGATGGTGTC
This sequence comes from Alphaproteobacteria bacterium, assembly GCA_036396315.1. Classification (GTDB taxonomy): domain Bacteria; phylum Pseudomonadota; class Alphaproteobacteria; order MPNO01; family DASWLB01; genus DASWLB01. Next base: position 1,610 of record DASWLB010000010.1, on the reverse strand, counting down.
CGTTCCGCTCCTCGCCGGGTTCCTCGGCGTCGAGCGCGCCGTCGTCGTCATGATCATCCCGACCTTCGTGTCGAACGCCTGGCTGATGTGGGAGCACCGCGCGCAGGCGGGCGCGGCGCGCGGCATGGTGGTGTTCCTCGCCGCCGGGATCGTGGGCACGGTGGCCGGCAGCTGGCTGCTCGTCGCCCTGTCGGGCCGTGCGCTCGCGCTCATCCTCGCGGCCTGGCTCGGCTCGTATCTCGTGCTCCAGCTGGTTCGGCCGGGCCTGCGCCTTGCGGCCGAGCCGGCCCCGGCGGTGACGGGCGCCGTCGGTCTCGCGGCCGGGCTGTGCCAGGGCGCGACCGGCGCCTCGGGGCCGGTCGCGGGGCCGTGGTTCCATGCCTTCGGCCTCGCGCCGTCCGCCTACGTGTTCTCCGTCTCGACCGTGTTCTTCACCCTGGCGGCGACGCAGATGGCTTCGGTCGCGAGCTTCGGCCTGGTGGACGAGGAGCGGCTGCTCGAAGGGCTGGTCGCGCTCGCGCCCATCGCGCTCGGGCTGCCGCTCGGCATCCGGCTCGCGCGCACGCTCGACCGGCGCGTGTTCAACTGGTGCCTGCTCGCGATGCTGTGGGCGCTCGAGGCGCGGCTTTTGTGGCAGGGGCTCCGGTTCGGCTAGACCTCGCGCTTGACGAAGCCGTGCAGCGCGCGGCTCGCCCACACCCCGGCGCGGTTCAAGGGATCGTTGCGGTTGAACGAATCGGCCTCGGCCGCGGAGGGTGCGTCGACGACGAACAGGCTGCCCACCGTCTCGCGCCCGTCCGGCGTGCGCAGCGGCCCGGCGAGCACGATGTCGACCGGGCTCGCGCTCAGATACGCGCGATGCGCCGCGAGGTTGTCGTTCCTGGCCTTTCCGGCGGTCTCCTTGTCGATGCAGTAGATGACGAACAACATGAACTCAGGCTCCCGACTTTCTTGTTGCGCAACATGGTTGCGGGTTGCACGCCGCAATCACGAGGGCGTGACATTAACATGGCGCTCCGCCACGATTCCATAGATCTCGGTCGAGTCCGTGCCTAATCGCGCGGCAATGGTATCGACTCGCGACGGGGCGCCGGCCGATGACACGGCGACGACGATCGTGCGAAGGTGACGCGCCGCGCACGGTTCCGCGCGGCGCCCGAGGATCGCTTCCGAGATGGCCGAGACGAGGAAGAGGGGCGGCATCGTCGCCGCGCTCTCGGACCGCAATTACCGTATCTACTGCGCCGGCTCCACGGTCTCGCTCGTCGGCATGTGGATCCAGCGCGTCGCCGTCGCCTGGCTCGCCTGGACGCTGACCGAGTCGGCGACCTGGCTCGGCATCCTCGCGCTCGCCGACTTGGCGCCGTCGATGCTGTTCGCACCGTTCGCGGGCGCGCTCGCCGACCGCATCGACCGGCTGCGCATGATCTGGGCCACCCAGGTGGCGCAGATGATCCAGGCGCTGGCGCTGATCGGACTCACGGTCGCCGACGCGATCGACATCTGGTGGCTTCTCGCGCTCACCTTCGTCCTCGGCATCGCCACCGCGTTCAACGCCGCGGCGCGGCTCGCCATCCTGCCGACGCTGGTGCCCGACAGCGTGTTTCCCT
>DASWLB010000009.1:0-2150 GCA_036396315.1 Alphaproteobacteria bacterium | reverse complement strand
AGGCTCTTGTACCAGCGGTCGTGCGCCGGGCGGGCGGCGGCTTCCGCTTCCGCGTCCGAATCCGCGATCACCACCATGCGCACCGAGCCGACGGTGGGCTCGGCCGGCGCGTGCGCGCGGTGCGGCGCCGCCTTGTTCTTGTCCCAAGCCTCGCGGTAGGCGTCGACCTGCTGGCGGATGCGCGCGCTCGGCGCCCAGCCGCCCACCACCGAGGCGCCGAGCGAGGCGAGCAAGTCGCGCGTCACGCCGCTGGTCGAGCCGTACCACAGCGGCGGGAACGGCTTCTGCAACGGCTTAATTTCGACCGGCACGTCGTAGAACTGCCAGCGCCGTCCGCGATGGTTGACGGTGTCCTGCGTGAAATACTTGAGCAGCACCTCCATCGACTCGCGGAACAAATCGCGCGTCTCGGGCAGCGGGATGCCGAACAGCGCCAGCTCCCACGGCGAGATGCCGCGCCCGACGCCGAGGTCGAACCGCCCGCCGGTCAAATGGTCGAGCATGCAGATCTCTTCGGCGATGATCATCGGGTTGTGGAACGACAGCGCGTAGGCGAGCGGGCCGAGCCGGATGCGCTTGGTGAGCTTCGCCGCCGCGCCGATGAACACGCCGGGGCGCGGCGCCATGCCGACCGGATTCCAGTGGTGCTCGGCGATATGATAGCCGGTGAGGCCGGCCGCATCGGCGCGCTGCACCAGCGCGAGCCGCTCGTCGTAGAACTTGCCGAGCGGCTCGTCGCTGCGGTCGAGATGGTCGAAGATGGCGAACTTCACGGCGGTCCTCCCGGGTTTGTCGTCGCTCTGCCTCACCCGACCGAGCAGGGCGAGCCGCGCTTGGCGGAGCTCAGCATGGCGTCGAACGCCGCGACCACGTGCAGGATCTCGGCGGGCGGGATGGGAAAGGGCGCGCGGCCTTCGGCGGCGTCGGCGAAGGCTTCGAGCTCGAGCCTGACGGTGGGCGTCGAGGGAAAATTCTTGGTCTCGATCCCGGCCGGTCCCCAGCCGGCGGCGGTCGCCGTCACCAAGGTGTCGTAGTTGGGCACGTGCGCCCAGCCCTTGGAGCCGAACACGCGCAGGCTGAACACGTGCGCGGTCGCGGCGACGCAGCCGAGATAGGCCGACACGCCGTTCTGGAACGTCATCAGCATCGCCGTCACGTCGTCCACGTCGAACGGCATGACGCGCCGTGCGGACCGGCAGTCGATGATGCGGATCGGGCCGAGCAGCATCACCAGCGCGTCGAGCCCGTGGATACCGAGCGACGTCATGCCGCCGCCCGGGCTCTCGGTGCGGTTCGCGCGCCAGGTATTCGCCGCCGCGGCGAGGTTCGCCGACATGTTCGCCTCGGCGTGCAGGATGGTGCCGAGCTCGCCCGCCTCGATCATCCGCTTCATCTCGACGATCGCCGGGTAGAAGCGCCGATTCATGCCGATCCCGACCGCGAGGCCGGACGCCTGGCAGGCCTCGAGCGCGGCGCGCGCGCTCGTCTCGGACAGGGTGAACGGCTTCTCGACGAAGACGTGCTTGCCGGCCTTCGCGGCCGCCATGATCTGCTCGGTATGCTGCGTGTGCGGCGTCGCCAGCACGATCGCGCCGACGCTTTTGTCGGCGAGCGCCTCGGCGTAGTCCGGCCCGAGCGCGATGCCCTTTTCCGTGCAATACGCCGCGACCTTCGCCGGCGTGCGCGCCACGGCGCGGGTGAAGCGGATGCGGTCCGACTTGCCGGCGACGGAATCGACCAGGTTCTGGCCCCACCTCCCGAGCCCGACGATGGCGGCGTTCAACATGACGCGGAACTCCTCAACACGATCCCCTCACCCATTTTGCACGCAAAACGATCCAGTGAATCGTTTTGCGGCAAAATCTCTCCCAAGGGAGAGGGGACCCTGAAATTTCGCCGTGCGTCCCCTCTCCCACCGGGAGAGGGACAGGGTGAGGGGTTGGCCGAAACGATGACTCACCGGACCTACGCCCGCTTGTCGGCGCCTTCCTTGGGGCGCGGCACGACCATGTCGTACCATGGCTTCTTGTCGCGGGTCTTGGCGTCGTCGACGTACAAGGTCTTCACCTCGGTGTAGGCGTTGAGCCCTTCCTCGCCGAACTCGCGCCCGATGCCGGACTGCTTGTAGCCGCCGAACGGCGCGCGCTCGG
>DASWLB010000008.1:0-1735 GCA_036396315.1 Alphaproteobacteria bacterium | reverse complement strand
ACCGTCGCGAACCGGCACCGGCTGCCGAACGACCGGCGTGATCGCGTCGCGCCCCCGAACTTGGTCTGAATAAGATGAGTGCGCCCGCACCGGGTTGGTGCCGCGGCGCCAAATTCGCTAGATTGGCGGCGTTCCCCGACGGGAACCGACGAGGCCAACCCGAACCAAAGGAACACGAGATGCAACGTTCTGGCATTCCCCTGGCGGTCGCCCTCCTCGCCCTGGCGGCGTGGGGCACGCCCGACGGCTCCGCCCGCGCCGAAACCGTCGTGAAGTTCGGCTCCTTCATCCCGCCCCAATCGGTCGTCATCCGCGTCGGGGCGAAGCCGTGGATCGAGGCGGTGGAGGCCGAGACCGCCGGCCGCGTCAAGTTCCAGCAGTTCCTCGGCGGCGGGCTCAGCCGCGCGCCGGATAAGCAGTACGAGTTGATGGTGAACGGCGTGCAGGACTCGACGGTGGTGCTGCCCTCCTACACACAGGCGCTGTTCCCCGACTTCTCGCTGCTGGGGCTGCCCTACGTGTTCGACAGCGCCGAGCAGTCCTCGGTCGCCACCTGGCGCATGGTGGCGTCGGGCCTGCTCACCGGCCTCGACAAGGTCCAGATCGTCTCCGCCTGGACCAACTCCAACAGCGTGGTGAACCTGAACCGAAAGATCACGTCCCCGGACCAGCTGAAGGGCCTCAAGATTCGCGTGGCCGGGCCGGAGGAATCGGACGTCGTCAAGTCGATCGGCGCGACGCCCGTCGGCATGTCGATCGGCCAGGTCGCCGAATCGCTCAACCGCGGCGTGATCGACGGGGCGCTCGCCGGCTGGTCGGCCTTGAGCACCTTCAAGATCACCCCGCTGATCAAGACCCACTACGAGGAACCCTACGGCGTGCGCACCTTCTTCCTCGGGATGCGCAAGCCGGCGTTCGAGTCCCTGTCGGCGGCCGACCGGGCCATCGTAATGAAGCACGGCGGCGAAGTAATGGCGCGGCGCATCGGCGTGGCGACCGACCGCGACGACGACGCGCTGAAGGAGAAGGTCAAGGAGAACATCCTGAAGCCGAGCGCGGCGGAGCGGCCGGCGCGCGCCGCGCTGTTCAAGAAGTTCCACGACGACTGGATCGAAAGCCAGAAGGACGGCCGCAGGAAGTACGAAACGCTGATGAAGATCCTCGCCGACCTGCGCGCCGGCATCTAGGTCCGGCGTCACGGGGCTATGGGGTCGGCGCGGGCGCGCCCGACCCCTTCCGGCGATACGGCGATGGCGGCCACCGCGCGCCGGGATTAGGATTGCAAGAGGCGGCGCCGCCGTACCGGGGCGCCGATCGGCTCGGGAGGGAACCGGATGGCCCGTAAGGCGACGAGGAAGCCGGCGAAGAGGACCGCGGCGAAGACGGCGCGCCGGCGGCCCGCGCCGCGCCGCGCGACCCGCAAGGTTATCGCGGCGACGCCGGGGCTGCGCCCCTCGCGCGTGCCGCTGTCGCACGCGGTGCGCGTCGGCGGCCTGCTCTTCGTGTCGGGCACCACGCCGTTTGCGCCCGACGGCTCGATCGCCCGCGGCGACTTCGCCGCGCAGATGCACCAAGTGATGACCAACATCAAGGAGATCCTCGCCGCTGGCGGCTCCGCGCTCGACAAGGTGGCCAAGGTCAACGTGATCCTGACGCGCGGCTCCGACTTCGCGGCGATGAACGAGATCTACCGGCGCTATTTCCGGGAAGGCAACTACCCCGCGCGCACGACCAT
>DASWLB010000007.1:0-9763 GCA_036396315.1 Alphaproteobacteria bacterium | reverse complement strand
GGCGAGACGCGGGCGGGATCGAGCCCCGCGTCCGCGGCGAGCGACTTGAGCGCGCGGGCGAACTGGGCGCGGGCGAGGTGGCCGCTCCGGCTCTTCGACGGGAACAGATGGGGCGAGGGCCGGCCCTTGCGCTCGAACCGCGCGCGCACCGGCTCGTAGGCGGCGAGCGCGGTACGCGCCGCCTTGCCGAGCGGAACGAGCCGCTCCTTGCCGCCCTTGCCGCGCACGACGAGATGGGTGCGGTCGCGCGCGAGCGCGGACAGGGTGAGCCCGACCAGCTCCGAGACCCTGAGTCCGGCGGCGTAGAGGAGCTCGAGCGCGGCCGCGAGTCGCAATCCTTCCGCGCCCTCGCGGGCGCGCGCGGCGGCGATCAGCGCCGCGACCTCGTCCTCGGACAGGATCTTGGGCAACGCCCGGCCGCGCTTCGGCGCATCGATCGCGGCGCACGGGTCGTCGCCGCGCGCGCCCTCGGCGAGGAGCCAGCCGTAGAACTGGCGCAGCGCCGAAAGCCTTCGCGCCGTCGTGCGCGGCGTGAACCCCGCGCGCGCGAGGGCGCCGAGATAGTCGCGCACGATCTGGGTGTCCGCCGTCTCGAGGCTGGCCCCGCGCTTCAGGGCGAACCGCCCGAAATGAACGAGGTCCGACTGATAGGCGGCGAGCGTGTTGCGCGCGCCGCCGCGCTCGGCCGCGACCATTTCGAGGAACGCCTCGAGCCGCGGCGACGGAGCGCGGGCGCCCACCTGGTCAGCCACCGGACGCAACGGCCTCGAGGGCGAGCGTCCGCGCGTCGGCCTCGAGCCCGAGCCGGCGGAGCGCCGCGACGACCGTGGCGAGCACGATGGGATGCGCCTTCTCCGGCCCTTCCGTGCCGAGCGCGATCAAGGCGAGGCCGACGGCCTCGGCCCGCCGCCCGTCGGTCGCGGCGCGATCGAGCGCGCGCCACACCGCGGGATCGGGCATCGCCGCGCCGGCATGCGCACCGCCGATCAGCCCGCTCCAAACCTCCGCCGCGACCGGCAGGCCCATCGACTCGAACAGGGCGAAGGCGAGCACCGTGCGCGCCCGCGCCGCATCGTCCGCGCCGCCGCCCAAGGCGGCCGCGCGCCACCGTGCGGCGACCTCGGCGTTCCACGGCTCGTCCGACCGCGCCGCGATGCGCGCGAGCGGCCAAAGCGCAATCCACGCGCGCGCCGCCTCCTGGCTCGTCGGCGCGGCCTCTTCGACTGCGGCGTACCAGGCCTGTCCCTCGATGACGGCGCCTTGCCCGTACAGCACCTGCCCGGCCGATGCGGCGAACCACATCAGCTCGCCCGCCGGCTTGATCGCCGCGACGACCGGCGCGAAGGCCCGGCGGACGGTCGCGCCGCCGCCCTTCTCGCGGCCGAGCCGGAGCGCGCGCTCGACCATCTCGGCACGCGCCGTCGGCACGCGCTGCCCGAGCGCCGCGCGCAGCAGAAGCGCCCGGCCGCGCGGACCCCACGCGGCCTCCGCCGCCGTCATCGGGCTCGCCAGCTCCTGCGCACCGAACGGCACGCTGGCGTAGATTTCGCCCATCTCCTGGACCGTGATCGCGCCGAGCGCCAGCGCACGCTCCGCCGCATCGAGCCGCACCGGAAGGTCCGCGTTCGGCGCGAGCGCCACGGCGCGCAGCACCGCGGCGCGGACCGCCGCAGCGATCGACGGGGGCAGCTTGCGGTTGGCGGCGCGCATCATCGACAGGAGGAGCGCGTTGGGCTCTGCCAACTCGTCCACCCGGACGTTGCGGTCGCCGCCGAGCGCCTCGATCAGGGTGAAGAAGGCGCCCGGCACCTCCTCGCGCCGCTCGCGCAGCAGGTCGGCGATCAGCGCGGCCTGTTCGTTCTCGCCCGACAGCGCAAGACAGTAGGCGAGCGCCTGTTGCCAATACGCCTCGCGACGCTCGGCGGCCTGGACGCGCACCCGGGCGCAGGCGCCGGTATTGTCGTTGCCGAAGAACTGCGCCTCGACCTCGGAGCGGGCGAGCCGCTCGTCGGCCGCCTCGGGCGGGGCGATGCGCACGAGTTCGAGCGCGGCGGCGATGTCGCCGAGCGCGACGAGCTTGGCCACGCGGTGCGCAAGCAGCGGCCCTTCGGCCGCCGTGCCGTCGGGCGCGGTCGCCGTAGTAAGCACCAGGCGCCGTTCGAGCGACCGCATGCCGGGCGAGGACAGCGGCGCCGGCAGCGCCGCAATCAACCGCGCGGCGAGCGCGCGCGGCGTGCCGCGCCACATGTCGACGCCGAGCCCGCCCCTCGAATCCCCGAGCACGCCGAGCGAATCCGGATCGATCCGGCCGAGCCGGTCGACCTCGATTACGCTGCCCGGTGGGCCCGCGGGTTCGACCGGCTGCGGCGCGGTAGCCGCGGGTTGGCCGTCGCGCGGGCGCGCGGGCTGCGGGAGGGGCAGCGGGCCGAGCGGCACCGGCGCGCCCTGCGCCAGCATCTCCACCGCGCCTTGCGCAACCACGGGCGGCGCGGCGAGCGCGGCACCGAGCGCGAGCGCGGCGGCGAGCGCCGCGTTAACGCGGGAAACGGTCATCGGGCAACACCTTCTCCACCTTGGCGGAGGGCGGCGGGATGTTCCAGGTCGCAAGAAAGGCCGCGCCGCCGGCGAGCGCGACGACGAGAACGAGGGCGAGGAAGACGGACAGACGGCTCATGGCACGGCTCGCGCGACCGCCGCCGCAAGCTCGCCGTCGCGCCGGGAGGCCGGCGGCAAATCTAGCGGCATTGAGCGGTTCCGTTTACATATGCCATATAATGACCGCGCTATGGGCGACAGGGTCATCCGCCGGTGTGGCGGCACGAGGGCAGTCTATCGAGCCGCGATTCGCGGTTCAACGCCGGAGCATGAGGTGTGCCGCAATCCGGGGCACGGCAATGGCGGCGTCTGAGATTCCCGGCCTCGCGAAGACCGTCGTGCTCGTCGGGCTGATGGGCGCGGGCAAGACGAGCGTCGGGCGACGGCTTGCCCAGCGGCTCGCGCTCGCATTCGTCGACGCGGACTCCGAGATCGAGAAGGCGGCGGGCTGCTCCATTCCCGACATCTTCGCGATCTATGGCGAAGCGGTGTTCCGCGACGGCGAGCGCCGCGTGATGCTCCGCCTGCTCGACGATCCGCCGCACGTGCTCGCGACCGGGGGCGGCGCGTTCCTCGACCCCGCGGTGCGCGCCAAGATCCGCGAGAAGGCGATTTCGGTCTGGCTGAAGGCCGACATCGAGCTGCTGCTCAACCGCGTCGGGCGCCGCGCCGAGGGCAGGCCGTTGCTCGCCGGCAAGGACGCGCGCGCGACCCTGGAGAAACTGGTCGCGGAGCGCTACCCGGTCTACGCAGGGGCCGACATCGTCGTGGACAGCGCGCGCGAATCGCCCGAGGTGACCCTGCAGCGCGTGCTGGCGGCGCTGAAGGCGCACCTCGCCGTCCCGCCGCAGCAAGCGGTCGCGCCATGAGCGAAGCCGACCGACTTCGGGTCGAGCTGGGCCCGCGCAGCTACGACATCCACATCGGACCCGGGCTGATCGCCGCGTCCGGTCCGCTGATCGCGCCGCTGATCGCGCGCGAGCCGGCGATCGTCGTCACCGACGAGACGGTGGCAGGGCTGCATCTGCCGGCGCTCGAGGCCGCGCTCGATGCCGCCGGGATCGCCCATCGGCGCATCGTGCTGCCGCCGGGCGAGGGGACCAAGAATTTCGACGGGCTGCGCGCGCTCATCGAGGCGATCCTCGATACGAAGCCGGAGCGCCGGTCCACCCTGATCGCGCTCGGCGGCGGGGTGATCGGCGACATCACGGGCTTCGCCGCCGCGATCGTGCTGCGCGGCATCGATTTCATCCAGGTGCCGACGACCGTGCTCGCCCAGGTCGATTCCTCGGTCGGCGGCAAGACGGCGATCGACACGCGCCATGGCAAGAACATGGTGGGCGCGTTCTACCAGCCGCGCATGGTCCTCGCCGACGTCTCCGCCCTCGCCACCCTGCCGCGCCGCGAGATCCTCGCCGGCTACGCCGAGGTGGTGAAGTACGGGCTCCTCGGCGACGCCGGGTTCTTCGCCTGGCTCGAGGAGAACGGCGAGCGGCTGCGCGACGGCGAGGAGGCGGCGCGCCAGCGGGCGGTGCTGACGAGCTGCCGCATGAAGGCCGCGATCGTCGCCGCCGACGAGCGCGAGACCGACGATGCGCGCGCGCTGCTCAATCTCGGCCACACGTTCGGCCACGCCCTCGAGGCGGCGACCGGGTTCGGCCCCGATCTCCTGCACGGCGAAGCGATCTCGATCGGCATGATCCAGGCGTTCGAGCTGTCGGTGCGGCTCGGCCTGTGCCCGGCCGACGACCTCGCGCGCGTCCGGCGGCACTTCCGCGCGGTCGGCCTGCCCGTCGGCCCCGAAGCGCTGGGCAACCGCCGGCCCGGCACGGAACGCCTGATCGGCCACATGCAGTCGGACAAGAAGGTGCGCGGCGGCGCGATCACCTTCATCCTGGTCCGCGGCATCGGCCGCGCCTTCGTCGCGCGCGACGTGGCGGTCGCCGACGTCGAGGCCGTGCTCGACCGCGCTCCAGCGGCGTGACCGGCTCCGATCGGCGAGAACACGAGGCGCGGGCGGCCGGTCGCCGTCCGCCGGGGAAGTGAACGATGGATGGATCGATGATTCTGACGATCGCGGGGATCGCCGTGCTGCTGGCGATGTCCGCCTTGTTCTCGGGGTCGGAGACGGCGCTTACCGCCGTCTCGCGCCCCCGCATGCACCAGCTCGCCAGGCACGGCGACCGCCGGGCGGCCATCGTGAACGCGCTGCGCGACAGACCCGAGCGGCTGATCGGCGCCATCCTGCTCGGCAACAACCTCGTCAACATCCTGTCGTCGGCACTTGCGACCGGCATGCTCATCGCCCTGTTCGGCGCCACGGGCATCGTGTACGCCACCGTGATCGTCACCCTTCTGGTCCTGATCTTCGGCGAGGTGGCGCCCAAGACCTATGCCATCGCCTACGCCGACCGCACCGCTCTCGCGCTCGCCCCGGCGCTCAAGCTGGTGGTCACCGTCCTGTCGCCCGCGACCGAAACGGTGCAGTGGATCGTGCGCGGCCTGTTCCGGCTGCTGGGCGTGCGCACGCGCCCCGAGGACGAGGAGGCGCGAGAGCAAGCGCTGCGCGGCGCGATCGAGCTGCATCGCGGGCGTGCGGCGGAGGTGCGCCACGAGCGGGCCATGCTGCGTTCGATCCTCGATCTTGCCGACGTCGAGGTCGGCAAGATCATGCAGCACCGCAAGGATGTCGAGATGGTGGACGCCGACCTGCCCGCCGGCAAGATCGTCGACGCCGTGCTCGAATCGGGCTACACGCGCATCCCGCTCTATCGCGGCGACCCCGACAACATCGTCGGCGTGCTGCACGCCAAGGCGCTCCTGAGCGCGGTGCGCAAGCATCTCGACGATCTCGACAAGATCGACATCGCCGAGATCGGGACCCGACCGTGGTTCATCCCGGAATCGACCTCGCTCCTCGACCAGCTGCAGGAGTTCCGGCGCCGGCGCGAGCATTTCGCCCTGGTGGTCGACGAATACGGCAGCCTCATGGGCGTCGTCACGCTGGAGGACATCCTCGAGGAAATCGTCGGCGACATCGCCGACGAGCACGACGAAGTGCTGGTCGGCGTGCGCCCGCAGCCCGACGGCAGCTTCGTCGTGAACGGCAGCGTCACCATCCGCGACCTCAACCGCCGCTTCGAATGGAACCTGCCGGACGATCAGGCGGCGACCGTGGCGGGGCTGGTGATCCACGAATCCCGGGTGATTCCCGAGGTCGGTCAGATCTTCATGTTCCACGGCTTCCGGTTCGAGGTGCTGAAGCGCCAGCGCAATCAGATCACCTCGCTCCGGATCACCCCGCCCCGGCGCCCGCCGGACGAGGTTGCGGCGGCTACGGCACGCTGATTCGCGCCACCCCGTTGCCGCCCGCAACCCGCGTCCCGCCCGCCCGCGCAGCCGCCGCGGCGGCGAAGGCCTCGATCGGACGCTGGGCGGCCGCGAGCCCGTGGCCCGCCCGCACATGGCCGTCCTCGGTCGCCGCCGCCCTGAAATAATCCATGATGAAAACCCGCAGCGCGGCCGTAAGGCTCGATTCGCTGCGGTTCGCATCGATCGAGGTGCAGATCTGATGCATGTTCCATCGCTCCCGCCGGCAAACTTCGACGAGGGCGTCCCACATGGCCGGCTCGAGCCGCATGCTCGTGCGATGCCCGGCCACGGTCACGTTGCGGCTGACCAGAGTGCTCGGCATGACTATCCCCTTGATTTCACAAAAGCGGCGCGTTTCCGCCGCTACCCGTTCTGATTGTATTCGAGGAAAGATATACAACCTGTTAAAGATTGCGTCAAATCTGCCCGTTCGCCGACGGCGCGCCCGGCCGGTGCGCCGGACCGGCCTCGTCCGGTGTCCGCGCCTCGATCGCGAGCGCATGGACGCGCCCGGCCAGCTCGTCGGCGAGCGCCGCGTGCACCATGCGATGGCGTGCGATGCGCCCATGGCCGGCGAAGGCGGCGGCGACGATCTCGACGCGAAAGTGACTCTCTCCGCCCGGATGGGACTCCGCGTGCCCGGCATGGCGATCCGATTCGTCGACGACGGCGAGCGAGATCGGGTCGAAGGCGCGCGTCAGCTTCTCACGGATGACGTCGGCGACGCGCATGGGTGGGCCGCGATCCCCGGAATCGATGCGAAGGAAACGCACGGTCGGCCCCGCCGCCTCGCATGTCAAGCCTACCCAAGGCGTGGGCGAATCGCCGCGGAACGGAGCCTTGTCAGCGCGCGAACGCGTCACCATACTGCTTTAATGCCAAGGGTTCGCGAGCCTCCGCCGCTGCACATGCCCGGATCGGCGCGCATCGACGCGCGTCGCTGCGACGTGCCGGGGTGCGCCGAGGCCGGCGAGTTCCGGGCGCCGCGCGGGCGCATGCAGCTCACCACCTATTACTGGTTCTGCCTCGACCACGTGCGCGAGTACAACGCCTCGTGGAACTTCTACGCCGGCATGAGCGAGGACGAGGTCGAGGCGCAGATCCGCGCCGACACGACCTGGCAGCGGCCGAGTTGGCCGTTCGGCGCCTGGCGCGGCGCGCACCACGCCGCGCGGCACCGCGTGAACGATCCCTACGGGCTGTTCGGCGAACACATCGGCCGTGCGGGTCCGACGGACGGCGCGGACGGCTGGCCGCACCACCGTCACCAGGCGCGGACCGAGCACGAGAAGGCTCTCGCGGTGATGCAGCTGTCCGGGACGGTCACGGTCGCGGCCATCAAGACCCGCTACAAGGAGCTGGTGAAGCGGCACCACCCCGACGCCAACGGCGGCGACCGCGCCGCCGAGGAACGATTGAAGGTCATCAACCAAGCTTACTCGACCCTCATGAGCCGTGGACACGGCTGACGAGGCGGCAGCAGCGAAAGAAGGAACGCGCGTTCATGCCCCCCTCCCCCCAGTCCCACAGCGAACTCCCCACGCTTCCCGCCGGCACGCCCGACATCATGCTATCGGTCCGCCAGGTGTTCGGGCTCGACACCGACATGCAGGTGCCGGCCTTCTCGGGCCCGAGCGAGCACGTTCCGATCCTGGACGACGCGTACTGCTTCGACCACGACACGACGCTCGCCATCCTGATCGCGTTCGCGCACAACCGGCGCCTGATGATCCAGGGCTATCACGGGACGGGCAAGTCGACCCACATCGAGCAGGTCGCGGCCAGGCTCAACTGGCCCTGCGTGCGGGTCAATCTCGACAGCCATATCAGCCGCATCGACCTCGTCGGCAAGGACGCGATCGTGCTCAGGGACGGCCATCAGGTCACCGAGTTCCGCGAAGGCATCCTGCCCTGGGCGGTGCAGAACCCGGTGGCGCTGGTGTTCGACGAGTACGACGCCGGCCGCCCCGACGTGATGTTCGTGATCCAGCGCGTGCTCGAGGTCGACGGCAGGATGACGCTTCTCGACCAGAACCGCGTGATCCGGCCGCACCCGGCCTTCCGGCTGCTGTCGACCACCAACACGGTCGGGCTCGGCGACACGACCGGGCTCTATCACGGCACGCAACAGCTCAACCAGGGCCAGCTCGACCGCTGGAACCTGGTGGCGACGCTCAACTACCTGCCGCACGCCGACGAAATGCGCATCGTGCTCGCCAAGGTGCCGTCCTACGACACCGACGAGGGGCGCAAGATCGTGTCCAACATGGTGACGGTGGCGGAGCTGTCGCGGGCGGGCTTCATCGCGGGCGACATCTCGACCGTCATGTCGCCGCGCACGGTGATCACCTGGGCCGAGAACGCGCGCCTGTTCGACGACCTCGCGGCGGCGTTCCGCATGACCTTCCTCAACAAGTGCGACGAGCTCGAGCGCGGGATCGTCGCCGAGTACTACCAGCGCTGCTTCAACCGGGACCTGCTCGAATCCCCGGTTGCGGCCAAGCGCAAGTGATCGGACCGCCATGGCGGGCGACGAACATCCCATCGAGGCCTTCCGCCGCGTGACCGCGGCGGCGATGCGGGCGATCGCGGAACGCGACGACGTGACGGTGAGCTTCGGCGCCGAGGCGCGGCTCGCCGAGGCGCAGGCGCGGCTGCCCGTGCCCTCGCGCGACTTCCCGGCGGGCGAGGTGCGCCGCCTCAGAGGCGAGGCCGATTCAATGGCGCTCCAGCTCCGCTACCACGACGACCAGGTGCACGGCAGGGTCGCGCCGCACGGCGACGCGGCCCAGGCCGTGTTCAACGCGCTCGAGCAGGTGCGGGTCGAGACCTTGGGAGCGCGCCGCATGCGCGGCGTCGCCGCCAATCTCGCCGCCGCGATGGAGGAACGCTGCCGCGTTCTCGGGCTCGGCGCGGTCGAGACCCAGGAGGACGCCCCCCTCGCCGAGGCGGTGCGCTACCTTGCGCGCGAGCGGCTGACCGGCGCGGCGCCGCCCAAGGCGGCCGGCAAGACCGTCGAGCTGTGGCGATCCTGGCTCGAGGAGCGCATCGGCAGCGACATGTCCTCGCTCAACCGGACGCTCGAGGACCAGGCCGCCTACGCCAGGGTGCTGAACCGGGTGCTCGCCCATCTCGATTTGGCCGAGGACGACGACCGCTCGGCCGACGCCGACGAGGAGGAGGGCGACAAGCAGTCCGACGAGAACGCGTCCGAGGCCGAGAAGGGCGAGGGCGAAGGCCAGGACGCCTCGGCCGACATGTCGGGCACGCCGTCGGGCGAGATGCAGGACGCGACCGCCGACGAAGGCGAGGAGGACGGCGCCCAGCAGGCGCAGGAGGACCTCCTGCCCGGCATGGGCGACGAGGATTCGGACCGGTCGCGCAACTGGCGCCGGCCCGACGGGTTCCTGCCCGACCGGCCGGGCGATCCGCCCTACCGGCCGTTCGTCGCCGAGTTCGACGAGATCGTCTCGGCGACGGATCTGTGCGAGGCCGAGGAGCTGACGCGGCTCCGCCTCCATCTCGACCAGCAGCTGTCGCACCTCCAGGCGGTGATCGGCCGGCTCGCCAACCGGCTGCAGCGGAAGCTCTTGGCCAAGCAATCGCGCGGCTGGGAATTCGACCTCGACGAGGGGTTGCTGGACGCCGGCCGCCTGTCGCGCGTCGTCGTCAACCCGATCTACCCGCTGTCCTACAAGCAGGAGAAGGAGACCGAGTTCCGCGACACGGTGGTTACCTTGCTGATCGACAATTCGGGCTCGATGCGCGGCCGGCCCATCACGGTCGCCGCCATGAG
>DASWLB010000006.1:0-5060 GCA_036396315.1 Alphaproteobacteria bacterium | reverse complement strand
TCAGCTGGCGTCCACGGCCCAGGTCGTGTCGGACGCGAGCTGTTGGGCGATGAGCGCGAGGAGCTGCTTCGGGGCGAACGGCTTCGCGAGCACCGCGTTGGCGCCCAACCGGTCGGCCAAGTCGAGGATGTCGAGGTAGCGGTTCCGCCCGCCGCCGCTGAGCGCGATGATCTTGAGCGCCGGGCGCTCGGCGCGCAGCCGCTTGATGGTCTCGAGCCCGTCCATCTTGGGCATCACCAAGTCGATCAGCAGGATGTCGGGCGTGCCGGTAAGCGCGAGGCGCATCGCCTCCTCGCCGTCGGCCGCCTCGAGCACCTTGGCCCCCTTGGCGGTCAGGATGTCGCAGATGGTCCGGCGGACCAACGGGTCGTCGTCGGCGACGATGATCGTTCCCATGGCACGGTCCTTGCCTTTGTTTGAACGTGCGCCCCCGAGCTTAACGCCGGGTTAATCTCGGGCCGCGGCCCAATGGGGTGACGCGCCGCGCGCCACTCTGGTAGGTTAGGAAAAAATTGGGACGCTTCTTCCAGGGGGGCTTGGTGATCGATATCGGCGCCGCCGCGCTGGACGGGTTTCTTCTCCTGTTTTCGGCGAAGGCGCTTCTCTACCTGATGCTCGGCATCTTCGCCGGCATGTTCTTCGGTCTCGTGCCGGGGCTTTCCGGCCTCACCGGGCTCGGGCTGTTGCTGCCGTTCGCGATCGGGCAGCCGCCCGACGTCGCTTTCGCGTTCCTGCTCGGCATGTTCGCGGTCACGACGCAGACCGACACAATCCCGGCCGTATTGATCGGCGTGCCGGGCACGGCGGCGGCGAACGCGACCTACCTCGACGGGTTCCCGATGGCCAAGCGCGGCGAGGCCGGGCGCGCCTTGAGCGCGTCCTACTTCGCCAACATCCTCGGCACGCTCGTCTCCACCGTCATCTTCATCCTGTTCCTGCCGGTGCTGCGGGCGCTGATCGACGAGTTCGGCGCGCCGGAGTACTTCGTGATGGCGCTCTTGGGCCTCGTGATGGCCGGATCGCTCGCCGGACGCTCGCTCCTCCGCGGGCTCGCCATGGCGGCGCTCGGGCTCCTCGTTTCCACGGTCGGCTTCGCGCAGAACACCGGCTTCCCGCGCTACGACATCGGCGGCTGGACCTATTTGTGGGACGGGTTGCCGCTCGTGCCGCTGGTGCTCGGCATGTTCGCGGTGCCCGAAGTGATCGACCTGCTGCTCCGTCGCGGCACGATCGCGCGCGCCTCGATGCGGGCCGAGGGCGGCGTCGCGGCCGGCTTCCTCGACAACATGCGCCACTGGTGGCTGCTGTTCCGCTGCAGCGTCATCGGCACGGTGTGCGGCATGATCCCGGGTCTCGGCGGCCTCGTCGCCGAGTGGCTGGGCTACGGCCACGCGGTCAATTCCGCCAAGGACAAGTCGATGTTCGGCAAGGGCGACGTGCGCGGCGTGATCGCGGCCGAATCGGCGACGTCGGCGCAGAAGCCGGGCTCGGTGCTGCCGACGGTCGCGTTCGGCATTCCGGGCAACGCGGCGATGGCGGTCATGCTCGGCGTGTTCTTCATCGTCGGGCTCCGGCCCGGCCCCGAGATGATGCACGAGAAGCTCGACCTCACCTTCCTGATGGTGTGGATCGTCGTGGTCGCCAACCTGATCGCGGCCGGCCTCTGCCTCGGGCTGCAGCGCTGGATGATCCTGATCTGCTTCATCCGCCCGACCGTGCTCGCGCCGCTGATCCTCGCCTTCATGGTCGTCGGCGCCTCGCTCGCCACGACGCATGTGGGCGACGTCGTCGTCTTCGCCGCGTTCGGCGCGTTCGGATATCTCTGCCGGCGCGCCGACTGGCCGCGCGTGCCGTTCATCATCGGCATGGTGCTCGGCCAGCTCGCCGAGATCTATCTGTTCATTTCGGTCGAGCGGTACGGGTTCGCCTTCACCTATACCCGTCCGATCGTGATCCTGATCGAGCTCCTCATCTTCGCCGCGCTCGCCATGCCGCTCTACCGCCGCTTCCTGGGCAGCCCCGCCCGGTTCGCCCGCGAGGCCGAATGATGGCCGCGCTCCGCTCGCTCAGCTGGTGGATCGGCGTCGGGCTCGGCTGCGTCGCGCTCTACGCCATCGTCGTCGCGTCGGAATGGAGCCTCGGCGGCCGCCTGTTCCCCTGGTTCTCCGGGTTCCTGCTGCTTGCCGCCGTCGCCGGCCACACCGTGCTCGGGCTCGCGCGCGGGGTCGAGACCGACATCGAGCCGGAGGCGACCGACGGCGGCCCGGTGCCGCGCGCCTGGCGCCTCAAGGTCTATGGCTGGCTGATCCTGCTCGTCGTGCTCGTGCCGCTCCTCGGTCACCTCGTCGCGGTGCCGCTGTTCGTGTTCGCCTTCATGGCGGCGAACGGCGAGCGGCTCTGGCTCTCGGCCGCGCTCGCGGCGGCGACGCTCGCGTTCCTGCATTTCGTGCTCGAAGGGATCGTGCACGTCGATCTGCCGCGCGGCCTGGTCACGGCCTGGCTTGGCTGACCGGGCGCGGCTGGTTTAGTTTGCACCGACGCGTACCGATGCGGAATAACGTGCGGCTGGGAGAATGCCCGTGAAACACCCGAACCCCCGATCGATGCTCCTCGCGATGGCCGCGGCCGTCGGCCTCGCCGTCGCCGTCGGCACGTCGCCGACCGACGCGAACGCACAGCAGGCGCCGTTCGCCGGCAAGACGGTGACGCTTCTGCACAACACCCCGCCCGGAAGCTCGGTCGACGTGTTCGCGCGCCAAGTCGGGCCGTACCTGGTCAAGCACCTGCCCGGCGCGCCGCAGTTCATCGTGGTCGCCAAGCCCGGCGGGCGGTTCCTGCTCGGCGCGACCCACCTGCATGCCAACGTCGCGCCGGACGGGCAGACCATCGGGATGCTCGCGACCCTGCCCGGCCAGCTCGCGACGCGGGTGAAGCTGTCGTGGGACTTGAGCGACTTCGTCTATACCGGCGGGCTCGGCCAGACCTACGTGTTCTACGCGCGCAAGGACCTCGGCATCCCCTCGGCCGCGCAGCTCCGCGCGGGCAAGAACCCGATCATCCTGGGCGGCGCCGCGCCCAACACCAACAGCAACCTGATCTGGCGGCTGTTCATGCAGGCCGTCGGCATGCAGGACAAGTACAAGCAGATCTACGGGCTGCAGGGTCAGATGGGCCAGCTCAAGTCGATGCGCAGCAACGATTCCAACATGGGCAGCATGCTCGGCACGCTGTTCCTGCAGATGCGGGGTGGGCTCGACAAGGAAGGGATGTTCGTCACCCTGTTCGAGACCGGGCACATGGACGAGGCCGGCAACATGCATCCGACGCCGCAACTCGGCGTGCCGACGATCGATTCCTTGTGGCGTTCCTGGGCGCCGCAGACGGTGGACAGCAAGGAATACCGCGCCTTCAAGGTGCTGCTCACCACCATGCAGCTCACCTGGGTGTTCGCCCTGCCGCCCAAGACGCCGCAGGAGTTCGCCAAGCACTGGGAGCAGGCGTTCGCCAAGGCGCTCGGGGATCCCGGCTTCGTCGCCGACATGCAGAAGGCCGACACCCTCGTGCCCGAATTTGTCGGCAGCGCCGCCACGCTGCGCGGCATCGCGGCGATCCGCCAGGCCGCGACCGACCCGCAGTACGAGGCCGCGATCGAGCCGCATTTCCTCAAGCGTTGAGGCGGGGCGCCGCCCCGGCCGGCGGGTGGACCGGCTTTCGCCGGTTGGTGTAGGCTCGACGCGAACGGCGCCGCCCTGGCGCGGCGCGCGGAGAGGAAGCCATGCGATTGAGATTCGGGGCGCTCGCGCTCGCCGCCGCGCTGACGGCGGTCGCCTCGCCGCCCGCGTCGGCGCAGGAGGCGATCAAGCTCACCGTCGCCGTGGTGAACGCCAACTTCGCGCAGTACTTCATCGCCCAGGACAAGGGGTACTTCAAGGACGAGGGCCTCAACGTCGAGGTCGTGGTCGCGCCCGGCGGGGTGGCGACGCCCGGCCTCCTCGGCGGCAGCGTTCACTACAGCGGCTCGCCGTCCTCGGCGATGAGCGCGATCCTCAAGGGCGCGCCGCTCAAGATCATCCTCGTGGGCCAAAGCCGGCCGATCTACGAGCTGTGGTCCTTCGATCCCGAGGTGAAGACGTTCGACCAGTTGAAGGGCAAGCTGATCGCCGTCGGCTCGCGCGGCGGCACCGATGAGATCTCGGTTCGGATGCTGTTGAAGCAGAAGAACCTGCCGAACGATTTCGTCGGGTTCGCGCCGCTCGGCATGGGCCCGACGCGAATGGCCGCGATCGTCGCGGGCCAGCAGAAGTTCACCCTGTTGAGCCGCACCGACAAGGGCCAGGCCGCGCAGGCTGGACTGATCGCCAAGGGCCACATGCTGTCCAACGTCGCGCGCGAGGTGGAGCTGCAGACCGGCGGCATCGTGACCACGGAAAAGGAGCTCGCCCAGAACCGCGACCGGGCGCGGCGCATCCTGCGCGCCGTGTGGAAGGGCACGATCTACATGCGGACGGAGAAGGAAGGCACCATCGCCGTCATGCAGAACCGCTTGCCGCAGTTCGCCCGCGCCGTCATCGTGCGCGACGTCGAAGGCGCGATCGCGGACGTGGACGCGGACGGCGTCATGGATGAGGCGACCGCCGCGCGCGAGCTGGCCGTCCGCGCCGAAGTGTTCGGCGTCGCGCGCGACAAGGTGCCGCCGGTGGAAAGGGTTTACGACTTCTCGATCGTGCGCGACGTGATCCGCGAGCTCGCCACGGCGAACTGGAAGCCTGCGATGTGAAACGGCGATTCGTTGACTTGCCGGGCCCGGAAGACTACCGTTTCGGGCGCAACCGCTATGGGGTCGTGAGATGGCCAAGATCCATCACATCGCGTTCTTCGCCGAGAATCCCGCCAAGATGGGTGAGTTCTACGAGAACGTGTTCGGCATGAAGATCACGGGCAGGAGCGACGACGGCGACGTCTGGATCACCGACGGCTACATGGACATCGCGCTCATCCTGGCCCGCACCGAGCAGATGAAGAAGCGCCGCGGCATCAACCATTGGGGCTTCACGCTCGAG
>DASWLB010000005.1:0-1676 GCA_036396315.1 Alphaproteobacteria bacterium | reverse complement strand
GTCGTCGCCGTCGCCGCCGCCTCCTTCGCCGCCTGGGCGCTGTTCGGGCCGCCGCCCGCGCTCGGTTACGCCCTGGTCAACGCCGTCGCCGTGCTGATCATCGCCTGCCCGTGCGCGTTGGGGCTGGCGACGCCGATGTCGATCATGGTCGGGGTCGGGCGCGGCGCGTCGGCCGGAATCCTGATCAAGAACGCAGAAGCGCTGGAACGGTTCGAGAAGGTCGACACCTTGGTCGTGGACAAGACGGGCACCCTCACCGAGGGCCGCCCGAGCCTCGGCGAGGTCGTGCCGGTCGCGCGCGGCGGCGCGGACGATCTGCTGGCGCTCGCCGCCGGTCTCGAAAAGGCGAGCGAGCATCCGCTCGCTGCCGCGATCGTGCGCGGCGCCGCGGAGCGCGGCGTCGTCCCCGCCAAGGCCGCGGAGTTCCGCACCTTCACGGGCAAAGGCGTTTCGGGCGCGGTCGGCGGACGCGAGGTCGTGCTCGGCAATGCGGCGATGATGGCCGAGGCTGGCATCGATCCGGCCGCCCTCGAAGGGCGCGCGGACTCGTTGCGGCGCAGCGGTGCAACGGTCATGTTCGTCGGCGTCGATGGCGGGCTCGCCGGGATCGTGTCGGTCGTCGACCGCATCAAGCCGACAACACCCGATGCGGTGCGGATGCTGCGCGACGACGGGGTGCGCATCGTGATGCTGACCGGCGACAACGCGACGACGGCCCGCGCGGTGGCCGAGCGCCTCGGCATCGACGAGGTGGAGGCCGATGTGCGGCCTGACCGCAAGGGCGAGATCGTCAAACGGCTGAAACGCGAGGGGCGCATCGTCGCGATGGCGGGCGACGGGATCAACGACGCCCCGGCGCTCGCCGTCGCCGACATCGGCATCGCCATGGGGACGGGCACCGACATCGCGATGGAAAGCGCCGCCGTCACCTTGGTGAAGGGCGATCTGCGCGGCATCGCGCGCGCCCGCAAGCTGAGCCGCGCGGTGATGCGCAACATCCGCCAGAACCTGTTCTTCGCCTTCGTGTATAACGCGCTCGGCGTGCCGATCGCGGCGGGCGCGCTGTACCCGTTCTTCGGCCTCCTCCTGTCGCCGATCTTTGCGAGCGCCGCGATGAGCGCGAGCTCGGTGTCGGTGATTGGCAACGCGCTCAGGCTGCGCCGCGTGACCCTCTAGCCCCGCATGGCGAAGCGCGCGCGCCGACGCCCGCAAAAACGCCGGACCAGCGGGCGAAGCCTCGTCCTGATCGCGGCCGCGTTCGCGGCCTGTGCCGTCGCCGCCCTCATCTTCGCCCTCGATACCCCGAGCGACCCGCCGCGTCCGGTCGCCGCGGTTCGCCCGGCGTCGCCGCTCGTCGCGCGGCCGCCCGCTGCGCCGCGCGATACCGCGCCCGCTTCCAGGCCGACGACGACACCGTCGCCGTCGGAGCCGCGCTACCCGCCCTGGCTGGCGAATGCAGCGCCGGCGCCGCAACCCGACGGAAGGCCGATGATCGCCGTCGTCATCGACGACATGGGCCTCAGCCGGTCGCTGTCGCGCCGGGCGGCGGAGCTGCGCGCGCCGCTCACCCTGTCCTACCTGCCGTACGGCGAGGAGCTGCCGGCCCAGACCGCCGCGGCGCGCGCCCGCGGCCATGAGCTGCTCGTGCATCTCCAGATGGCGCCGGAGGCCGCCAG
>DASWLB010000004.1:0-2907 GCA_036396315.1 Alphaproteobacteria bacterium | reverse complement strand
CTTGGCGGCGACATCGCGGCGTTCATGCTCACGAATCCCTCGACTTGCGGCCTGTTCGAGGACGAGATCCTGGAGCAGGCCGAGGCGGTGCACCGCGCCGGCGCCTTCTTCTACTGCGACGGCGCCAACTTCAACGCCATGGTCGGGCGCGTGCGCCCGGGCGACCTCGGCATCGATTCGATGCACCTCAACCTGCACAAGACCTTCTCGACGCCGCACGGCGGCGGCGGGCCGGGCAGCGGGCCGGTCGCGTTCTCGCAATCGCTCGCCGCGTTCGCGCCGTTGCCCTGGGTGGTGCGCGATGCCAACGGCTTCCGGCTGGTCGAGACCGCACAGGATGCCGCGGCCGAAGGCGCGACGTCGCTCGGGCGCATGAAGGGGTTTCACGGCCAGTTCGGCACGTTCGTGCGCGCGCTCGCCTACATGATGAGCCACGGCAAGGACGGGCTCGCCCAGGCTTCCGCCGATGCCGTGCTCGCCGCGAACTACGTGTTCGCGCGGCTCAAGGATTTGATGACGCCCTATGCCGACGGACCGTGCATGCACGAATGCCTGTTCGACGACGCGTTCCTCAAGGGCACCGGCGTCTCGACGCTCGATTTCTGCAAGGCCCTGATCGACGAGGGGTACCACCCGATGACCATGTATTTTCCGCTGGTCGTCCACGGCGCGTTCCTGATCGAGCCGACGGAATCCCAGAGCAAGGAGACGCTCGACCGTTTCATCGCGGCGATGCGGCGGCTCGCCGAGCGCGCGGTCGCGGGCGATGCGGCGCATTTCACCGAGGCGCCGCGCCACGCGCCGCGCCGCCGACTCGACGAGACGCGCGCCGCGCGCCACCCCGTGTTGCGCTGGCGGCCCGACGCCAAGGCTCAGGCGGCGCAGTAGGGGCGGGTCTCAGACCCGCCCCAACAGTGGGTCGCGTAAGCCGATCACCGATACAGCTGCGGCCACTTGGCGCGCACTTGGGCTTTGAGCTCGGGGCTCGCCTCGGCGACGCGCGGGAACTTATCCTTCCAGCCGTAAGGGCGGCAGGCGTCGACGATCGCCCGGTTGTTGTGCCAAGGTGCCTGGCGCAGCATCGGGTCGAGCGGCGTGGACCAGGCGCGGCGGATGAACTGGATGTCCTCGGGCGGATCGCAGCGCGTGCACATCGCCCACACGACGTCGAACATGTTCGACGGGTCGATGTCTTCGTCCACCACGACGACCCAGCGTCCGGCATAGTTGCCGGCGTGGCAGTTGGCGGCGAGCATGCCGGCCTGGGTCGCGTGGCCGGCGTAGAGCTGCTTGATCGCGATCACGTTGAACAGCCGGCCCGCGCCCGCCTCGTGGCACCACACGCCGGCGACGCCGGGCAATCCCGCCTTCTCCACCTCGTCCCAGATCATGGCCGACTTCACGCAGGCGCGCGCGAAGGTGAAGTTCTCCGGCGGCCTCGACGGGATCGCGAGGGTGAGGATCGGGTCGTTGCGCCAATACACCCGGCGGATGCGCACGATGGGAAGCTCTGTCGCCTCGCTCGCGTAGTAGCCCATGAACTCGCCGAACGGGCCCTCGAGCCGCTTCTCGCCGGGCATCATTTCGCCCTCGAGCACGAGCTCGGCGCGCGCCGGGATGGGAAGCCCGTAGAGCTCCGACCGCACGATCTCGATCGGCCGGCCGCGCTGGCCGCCGGCATAGGCCAGCTCCGACAGCTCCCAGTCGATCTCCTGGTGCGCGGCGAGGAACAGGATCGGGTCCTGGCCGCACGAGATCGCGACGGGGCAAGGCTCGCCCTTGGCGAAATACTTCTCGCTGATGATGCGACCGTGCTTGCCGGGCGACATCCAGATCGCGACGGTGTTCTTGTCGTGCACCATGACGCGGTAGGTCGCGGCGTTGACCCACCCGGTGTCGGGATCGCGCATGACGACGAGGTCGTCGGTGCCGATATAGCGTCCGCCGTCAAGCTCGTGGACGAACGGCACGGGAAACTTGTCGAGGTCGACGGCCCCGTCGCGGTCCACGTTCTCGAGGATCGGGCCGGATTTCACCTCGGTCGGCGGGATCGGCGCGAGTCCCGCGTGCATGCGGTCGCGGTAGGCCTTCACCAGCTCGGTCTCGTTCTTGGGGTCGGGCAGCCCGAGCACGAGGGCGAGACGGCGCAGCCCGTTCGCCGCGCCCGACAGGATGCGGAATCCGGGCGCGTAGCCGGGAATCCTGTCGAACAACAACGCCGGCGCCCGGCCGGGGTTGCGTTGCGCCACGGTCTCCGACAGGGCGCCGATCTCGAGGCGCGCGTCGGCCCCGTCCACCCGCTCGACCTCGCCCATTTCCGCGAAGCGCACGAGCAGGTCGCGGAGGTCGTCGTAGGTGTCGTTGCGCCGCTCGCCGGCCGCCGAAAGGGTTTCCGTCGCCATCACGTGGCTCCTATCGCCGATCGCCGCCGGCCGCGCCGATTTCCGCTTCCATCGGCCGGCCGGCGTGACAGGATAGCCGCAAAAAGCCGTTCGGAAGAGGAAGGATTGCGATGATGCGGAAAGCGGTGCGGCTTGCATCTGCCGCGCTGGCGGCATCGCTCGCCGGCATCGCGGCGCCGCACGGGCCGGCGCAGGCGCAGGACGCGATCCGCCTCGGCACGTCGAGCATCGGCAGCACGATCTACATTCTCGCGGTCGGCATGTCGCATCTCGTGCGGAAGCACGCGGCGATCGGCGCGACGGTCGAGCCGCTGGGCGGACCGACCGCGATCGTCAACGGGCTCGGCGCGAAGAAGGTCGATTTCGCCATGGTGAGCGCCGGCGCGGCCTTCGACGGCGCGCACGGCAACGCGCCGTTCCGCCAGGCGGTCCCGGTCGGGCTGATCGCGCAGGGCCGATCGAGCATGCGATTCGTGCTGGTGCGGCGCGATGCCGGCATCCGTTC
>DASWLB010000003.1:0-1952 GCA_036396315.1 Alphaproteobacteria bacterium | reverse complement strand
GTGCCTCATTGATCGCGGACAAGATCGCCCGTTGCACGAGCACGGGTGCGACGCGCCGGCGGTAGGCGGCGGTCGCGTGGCCGTCGTCGGTCGGATCGATGACCGATGCCGTATGCGATGCCGCCTCGCGCGCCGCGGCCTCGTCCGGGCGGCGGCCCACGAGCGTCCGCTCGGCTGCCGCAATTCGCGCCGGCACCGGACCCGCGCCGCCGACCGCGACCGCGGCGCGCCGGCACACGCCGGATTCGTCGAGCAGGAGCTGCGCCGCCGCGGCGACGATGGCGAAATCGCCGCTCCGCTCCGACACTTCGTCGAATCCCGTGCCGATGCGCCCCGCGCCGTTCCAAACGGGAAACGCGACTTCGGTGACGCATTCGTTGGCCTCGCGCGCGGTCGTCATCGGCGCACGCAGGAATTCTTCGGCGCCGATCGCGCGCACGCCCCGCCGGCTGCGCAGCGTGATCGTCGCTTCCAGCGCGACGGCGACCAGCGGAATCTCGGCCGACGGGTCGGCGAGCGCGATGCTGCCGCCGACCGTGCCGCGGTTCCGCGTCTGGATGTGCCCGACGAAGGGCAGCGCCTTGACGAGCAGGGGCGCGCGTTCGCGCACGATGGGCGACGTAAGGGCGGCCGCCTGGCGCGTGCCGGCCCTGATCGCGACCGCGCCGTCCGAAGCCCCAATGCCGGCAAGCTCGGCGACGTCGTTGATGTCGACCAGCAGGGTGGGGCGCACCATGCGCATCGCCATGAGGGGGACGAGCGTCTGGCCGCCGGCGATGATCATGCGATCGCCGTCGCCCTCGTCGAGCAGGGCGCAGACCTCCTCGAGGCTCGCGGCCCGGCGATAGGCGAACGGCGCCGCCTTCATTTCCGCGTCTTGCTGTCGGGCGTCTTCCAGCCCTCCTCGACGTCGCGCACCGAGGTTTCGGGAACGAGGTTGCGGCGCTGGCGCTTGAAGGTGAGCCGGCCGTTCTCGAGCCAGGCTCCGGTCGCCGCGCGGCGCGCCGCCTCGTCCCATGCGTCCGACCAGTCGCCCAGCGAGTAGCCGTGCCACGGCGGCTCGGGGCGGAGCGCGGGCAGGCCGAGCCGGTCCCATAGCGCCTTGGCGCGCTCCATGTATTCGCGTTTGGGCAGCGCCAAGGGCGGCATGTCGCCCTTCATCGTCGCGTCGATCAGCAGCGTCGAATCCTCCTCGCCGCCGTGCTCGCGCTTCGGCCCGTGGCCCTGGCCGCGATGGCCCTGAACCTCCACGTCCTCCGCCGGCACGCTGCGGTAGGCGAGCGCCCAGAGGAGCGCGTTGGCGTTGTCGGGATCGATGTCCTCGTTGACCGCGATGCAGATCTTGCCGCAGTCGCCCTTGAAGCTCGCCGCGCCGCGCAGCGCGCGCCACACCTCGGTGCGCGGCGTGCCCTTGCGCACCGTGACGATGGTGACGCGCAGCAGCCCGGTCAGCGGCTCGTGCAACGACACGCGCGTCACCCCCTTGATGCCGAGCGCATCGCGCAGATGGGCGAGGAACAAGGGCTCGTAGGAGACGCGCTTGATGACGCTCGATTCGGACGGCGCGACCTGGCTGATGTAGGACGGGATCACGGCGTCCCTGCGGCGCGTGATCGCCGTCACCTGCATCGGCATGTTGAATTCCTCGAGGGCGACGTGGCCGTGCGATTCGCCGAACGGGCCCTCGGGCTCGAGCAGCTCGGGGTCGATCTCGCCCTCGATCACGAGCTCGGCCTCGGCCGGCACCATGAGGTCCACGGTGCGCGCGCGCACGACGTTGATCGGCGCCCCGGCAAGCCCGCCCGCGACCGCCATCTCGTCCATGTCGATCGGCAGCTTCTGCGGCCCCATGAAGGCGACATAGGGCGGGCAGCCGAGCACGATCGCGCACGGCATCTTCTCGCCGCGCTGCTTGTATTTCTGCCAATGCACGTACCCGCCGGCGCCGCCGA
>DASWLB010000002.1:0-6230 GCA_036396315.1 Alphaproteobacteria bacterium | reverse complement strand
TGGCGCGCGCTCACGTGGCCGTAGGCGTCCATCAGCCCCTCGCGGGCGCAGATGCGGTTGGCGACGACCAGGTCGCGCCAGACTTGCATGAGATCGCTCATCGTCTCGCTCCCGATTTTCTAGACCTATAGCTCGCGGACGCCCGCCTTCTCGTAGCGCGACACCGGCGGCGGCACTTCGCGCGACACCACGAGGTCGATCAGGGCGGGCTTGCCCGATTCCTCGGCCCGCCTGATCGCTGCGGGAAACGCGGCCGGATCGGCGACGCGCTCGCCGTGCGCGCCGAACGCCCGCGCGATGGCGGCGTAGTCGGTGTCGCGGAACTCGCTCGCCTCGGGGCACATCTCGCCCACCACGTATTTCTGCACGTGGTACTCGAAGGCGAGCGAGGAGTTGTTCATCACCACGGTGATCGTCGGCAGGTCGAGGCGAAGCGCGGTCTCCATGTCGGCCAGGTGGTAGCCGATGCCGCCGTCGCCGGTCAGGCAGACGACGCGGCGCTTCGGACCGACGGCGAGCCGCGCCCCGAACGCCGCCGGGAACGCCCAGCCGAGCGAGCCGGCGGCGCGCAGGATGGTGCGCCCGGCGATCCTGCGCTCGACCATGGTCGAAGCCCAGGCCGCCATGTAGCCGGTGTCGGCCACCAGGATGTCGTCCTCGCCGAGGCATTCGTCGAGCAGCCGGATGGCATGGCGCGGGTTGATCTTGCCCTCGACCATCGTCTCGCCGGACAGGCGCCGGTAGTCCTTGCGCCAGTCGGCGACCATGGATTGCACCTTGCCGGTCCAGTTGCCCCAGCGCGGCGGGCGCTGGGCGAGCTTCGCGCTCGCCGCCGCGTCGATCAGGCGGGCGAGCGCCGCCTTGGCGTCGGCGGCGATCGACACCTCCTCGCGGTAGGCCCGCCCCAGCACGCCGGGATCGATGTCGATGTGGACGATGCGCGCGGTCGGCGGCGGCACGGTGAAGATGTCGGTCGTCATCGACCCCAGCTGCGTGCCGACGGCGAGGCACACATCGCACTCGGCGAGCACGGCGTTCGCCACCTTGCGCGAATAGCGCCCCGACACCCCGACCGACAGCGGATTCGTATCCGCGATCGAGCCTTTGCCCGCCATCGAGGTGACGACGGGGATCGACAGCGCCTCGGCAAGGCGCGTGAGCTCGTCCCAGGCCTCGGAGATCAGCACCCCGCCGCCGGCGAGGATCACCGGCCGCGCCGCGCCGGACAACGCCGCGATGGCGCGATCGACATCGGACGAGCCCGGTTCGGGACGGATCGCGGCGACGCGGGTGAAGGGCGCGTCGGCGTAGATCGCGGGGTTGCCCTCGATCGGGCGCAGGAACATATCGGCCGGGATGCCGAGATAGGCCGGGCCCGGGCAGCCCGACACGGCGGCGCGCACCGCGGTGCGGAACACGTCGGGAAGGCGCGCGGGCGCGGGCAGGTCGCCCGCCCACTTGGTCATGGGCGCGAGAATCGGCGTCTGGTCGGCCTCCTGGTACTCGTAGCGGTAGCGCGTCCCGGTCGTCGTCGCGCCCGAGATGCCGATCAGCGGGCTCTTCGCCCAGGCGGCGTCGATCAGCGAGGCGGGCAGGTAGGTTGCGCCCGGCCCGAACTGGACGATGCCGAAGGACGGCTTGCCGGTGAGCCGCGCATAGGCGTCCGCCATGGCGAGCACCGAGCGTTCGCTGCGCCCGAGCACGATCTTCACGCCCTCGCGGTTGTGCATGGCGACCAGCGGCTCCTGCGGCGCGCCGGTCAGGGTGAACACGTATTCGGCGCCGTACGCCTTGAGGAGCTTCGCCAGTGCCTCGGCGACGTTCATCGCATCCCCCCGGACTGTTGGCGGCCCGCTTTGCGGGTCGCGGTGCCCATGATAGCGTCCGCCCGAACGTTCCACCAACACGGCCGAGGGCGCGGGTGGCGGACGGCGAGGCGCGGATCGTCGATGCGCGCGGGCTCCTCTGCCCGCTGCCGGTCCTGCGCGCGCGCAAGGCGCTCGGCGAGGTCGCGCGCGGCGAGGCCGTCGAAGTGCTCGCGACCGACCCCGCGGCGTCCAAGGACTTCAACGCGTTCTGCGCCGAATCCGGCCACGTGCTGGAGGCGAGCGGCGAGGCGGACGGGGTCTATCGGTTCCGCATCCGCCGCAAGGGATAGGGAAATGAAACTCTCGACCGACCGCATCCTCACCACCCATGTCGGCAGCCTGCCGCGGCCCGCCGAGATCCTCGACCTGCTCGCGGCGGAGGACCACGGCAAAAAATTCGATGCGAACGCGCTTCAGGCGAAGACGGCCGCAGCGGTGCGCGCGGTGGTGGCGCGCCAGGTCGCGGCCGGCATCGATGTCGTGTCGGACGGCGAATTCGGCAAGCACTCCTACACCCACTACGTGAAGCACCGGCTGACGGGCATGGCGAACGTCGCACCGGCGCAGCCGGGCCCGCCCCGCCTCCTCACCGGCGACGACGGCGAGTTCCCCGACTGGGCGGAGGACCGCTACCGCCAGGGCACCGGACCCGCCCGCCTCGCGCCCGCCGCATGCACCGGCGACATCGCCTATGCGAACCGCGCGCCGCTCGCGCGCGACATCGCCAACTTCACGGACGCGGTCGCCGCGGCGAAGCCGGTCGAGGCGTTCCTCAACGCGGCCTCGCCGGGCGTGCTCATCTACTTCCTGCCGAACCGGCACTACAAGAGCGAGGCGGCCTACCTCGCGGCGCTCGCCGACGCGATGGCGACGGAGTACGAGGCGATCCACAAGGCCGGGTTCCTGCTCCAGATCGATGCGCCGGACGTCGCCATGACGCGCAACATGGCGTATCGCGACAAGTCGGACGACGAGTTCGTCAAGGTCGCGGCCCGCAACGTCGAGGCGCTCAACCACGCCACGCGCAACATCCCGCCCGAAGCGATGCGGCTGCATCTGTGCTGGGGCAACTGGGCCGGGCCGCACAAGCACGACGTCGAGCTGCGCAAGATCCTCCCCGTCGTGCTCACGACCCGCGCGCAGGCGATCTCGTTCGAGGGCGCCAACCCGCGCCACGAGCACGAATGGGAGGACTGGAAGGGCGCGAAGATCCCGGACGACAAGGTGCTGATCCCGGGCGTCATCGACAGCGCCTGCAACTTCATCGAGCATCCGCGCCTGATCGCCCAGCGCATCGGCAACTACGCCGGCATCGTCGGGCGCGAGCGCGTGATCGCCGGCGCCGATTGCGGCTTCGGCACGTTCGGCCGCTCGACCAGCGTGTTCGAGACCGTGGCCTGGGGCAAGCTCGCCGCGCTCGCCGACGGCGCCAAGCTCGCCTCGCAGGCGCTGTGGCGGTAGCAACCTCATCCTTCGAGACGCGGTGCTGCGCACCGCTCCTCAGGATGAGGAAGAAAAGAAAAACCTCCTCATCCTGAGGAGGCGCCGCAGGCGCCGTCTCGAAGGATGAGGGGCGGCCTATGCCGCGGCGGGCGCGGCGACGCGCCCGTCGATCAGCTGCACCCGGCGGTCGCACATCGCGGCGAAGTCGAGGTCGTGGGTCACCGCGATCACCGTGCGCCCGCCCTCGTGCGCGAGCTTGCCGAAGATCTCGAACACGGCGTGCGCGTTCTTCGAATCGAGGTTGCCCGTCGGCTCGTCGGCGAGCAGCACGGCGGGATCGTTGGCGAGCGCGCGCGCGACCGCGACGCGCTGGCGCTCCCCGCCCGAAAGCTGGTCGGGGCGCTTTGAGAGATGCGCGCCGAGCCCGAGCCCCGTCAGAATCTCCGTTGCGCGCGCCGCCATGGCGCGCTCGGTGAGGCGGGCGAGCCGGCGCATCGGGATCATCACGTTCTCGGCCACGGTGAACTCGGGCAGGAGGAAGTGGAACTGGAACACGAAGCCGAGCCGCTCGAGCCTGATCTCGGCCAGCGCGTCGTCGTCGAGCCCGCCGGTGTCCTTCCCCTCGATCAGCACCGACCCCTCGTCCGGCCGGTCGAGCAGCCCCAGGAGATAGAGGAGCGAGGACTTTCCCGAGCCGGACGGGCCGGTGATGGCGACGAACTCGCCCGCCCGCGCGGCGAAGCTGATGCCGCGCACCAGAGGCACCGGCACGGCGCCGGCGAGCGTGCGGCGCACCTCGCGCGCCTCGATGACGAAGCCGTCCGTCATGCCGCGCCCCGGATGATGTCGACGGGATTGAGCCGCGCCGCCTTGCGCGCCGGCAGATAGCCCGCGAGCGCCGCCGAGCCGAGCGCGAAGGCGGACGCGATCGCGTAGTGCTTGGGCGCGTAGTAGAGCGGCAGCTGCGCGGCTTCCGCCATGAACGGCGTCTTGATGACGATGGTGCCGAGCGCCTGGCACAGCCCGAACCCGAAAATCCAGCCGAGCAGGGAGCCGAGCGCGCCGAGCGCGAGCCCTTCGAGCAGGAACACGCGGCGCACGTCGCGCGCCGGGAAGCCGAGGGACTTCAGGATCGCGATGTCGCGCGCCTTCTCGTAGGTGATGGTCGAGACGACGTTGAAAATGCCGAACCCCGCCACCACCAGGATGGCGCCGACCACCGCGTACATGATCAGGTTGCGGATGACGAACACTTCGAGGATGCCCTCGTTCGCCTCCTCCCACGATTCGGTGCGGTAGCCGAAGCGCGCCTCGATGCGATGCGCGATCGCGCTCGCCCGCGTCACGTCCGCAAGCCGCATGCGGATCTCGTTCACCACGTTCGCCCGGTTCTCCAGCACCTGCACCTTCTTGAGGAGGGCGTAGCCCTGCGCGTCGTCGATGGCGACGACGCCGGTGCGGAACAGACCCACGACCGTCATCTTCATCAACGTGCCGGATGGCGCCGAGACCGACAGCACGTCGCCCGGGCGCGCGCTCAGCTTGTCGGCAAGGCCCGCGCCCAGGATGATCGCGTTGGCCGCGCCGTAGAGCGATTCGACCCTTCCCGCCACCATGTCCTTCTCGAGGTTGGACACGCGCCGCTCGCGCACCGGGTCGATGCCCGACAGCGACGCCGCCATGTCCTTGCCGCCGTAGCGCAGCAGCACCTGGCCGCGCAAGGTCGGCGCGACGGCAAGCCCCGGGATCGCGTCAAGCTCGGCGATCCGGCCGTTGGCGTTGCGGATGCCGCGCAGCTCTTCCTTGGGCTTCATGCCCTCGAGCGCGACCGCGCCGTGGCCGAACAGGCTCTCGACCGGCTGGCGCGGCGGGGTGCGGTACTCGTCCTTCATCACGATGTGCGGCGAGGTGTCGATGATGCGGGAGACGAAGTCGCGCTCCGAGCCCTCCATCAGCGCGGCCATCGCGATCGAGAACCCGACGCCGGTCGCGACGCTCGCGACCGAGACCAAGGTCGCGCGCCGCCGCCCCTTGAGATGGGCCGCGGCGAGCCGGGCGATCAGCCGTCCCACCATGTCAGGATCGCGGCCGGACGCGCACCCGCGCCCCGTCCGCGAGTCCTGCCGGCGGCTCGGCGATGATCGTCTCGGTGCCGGCGAGCCCGTCGCGGATCTCGACCCGGTCGCGGCCGGCGATGCCGGTCGTCACGGCGCGCGCGCGGGCGCGCCCGTCCTCGACCACCCAGACGCGGCCCGCCGAAACCGCTCCGGCCGGCACCAGCAGCGCGTCGTCGCGGCTCGCCACCACGATGTTCGCCTCGACCGTCATGCCGATCAGGAGCGGCGTGTCGTCGGGCAGCGCGATGCGCACGCGGAAGTTCTTGTTGATCGGGTCGCCCTTGGGCGTGATCTGGGCGACCTCGCCCGAAAGTGTGCGCCCCGCGAACGCGTCCGCCTTGATCAGCACCTTCTGGCCCACCGACACGAACGGGATGTCCTCCTCGTCGACCTCGCCGACGACCCAGAGCGGCTTGGGCTTGCCCACCCAGAACAAGACGTTCTCGGTCGCCACGACCTCGCCCACCTCGCCGTCGCTGCGCAGCACGATGCCGTCGATCGGCGCCCGCAGGGTGAGCTGGCTCAACCGCTCGCGCGCCGCGCCGACCGCGGCCTGCGCCTGGCCGTGCTCGCTGGTCGCGCGCTCGAACGCCTGCGGGCTCACCACCCGGCTTTGCACCAGCTGGCGCTGGCGCTCGACCTCGAGCCTGAGGAACTCGGCGCGGGCCGAAAGCTCGGCGAGCAACGCCTTGAGCTCGGCGTCGTCGAGCCGCGCCAGGAAATCGCCCTTGGCGACCGCGCGCCCCTCGCATTTGCAGGTCTCGACGATGCGCCCGCGCACCAGCGGCGCGACCTTGGCCCA
>DASWLB010000001.1:0-2215 GCA_036396315.1 Alphaproteobacteria bacterium | reverse complement strand
AGCACGCGGATCGGCTTGCCGTCGAGGAAGGCGGCGATCGCTTCCACCGTGTCCTCGAACCAGACGCGATAGGTCTCCTCGCTCACGTAGCCGAGGTGCGGCGTGATCACGGCGTTGGCGAGGCGCCGGAACGGATGGTCGGGCGGGGCGGGCTCGTCGTCGTACACGTCGATGCCGGCGCCGGCGATGCGCCCGGACTGGAGCGCCGCGAGCAATGCGCGTTCGTCGGCGATGGGCCCGCGCGAGGTGTTGATCAGGATCGCCGACTTCTTCATGAGTCCAAGCTCGCGCGCGCCGACGAGGCCGCGCGTGCGCTCGGACAGGACGACGTGCAGCGACACGATGTCGGATTCGCGGAACAGCGTGTCCTTGTCGACCCGCGTCGCGCCGCATTCCGCCGCCTGCGCGTCGGTCATGTTCTGGCTCCACGCGATCAGCCTGGCGCCGAACCCTTGGCCGATGCGGGCGACGACGCGCCCGACGCGCCCGAGACCGACGAGCCCGAGCGTCTTGCCGTGGACCGTGGTGCCGATCGTCGTCTGCCAGGCGCCGTTCCGCATGCCGCGGTCCTCGTGCGCGATGTGGCGGAGGGTGGCGAGGATGAGGCCCCAGGTGAGCTCGGGCGTGGCATAGCCCCCGCCGCCCCGCATCGTCGTATGCGACACGACGATGCCGCGCTCGGCGCACGCCGCGAGGTCGAGCGCGCGCATCTGCGGGCCGGTGACGGTGACGAGCTTCAAATTGGGCAGGCGCTCGATCAGCGCGCGCGGCACCGCCATGCGCTCGCGCATGGTGCAGATCACGTCGTAGGGCGCGAGCGCCTGGGCCGCTTCGTCCGGCACCTTGAGGTTGCGGGAGAAGGAGTCGATGGTCGCGCGGCGCTCGAGCGCCGACCAGTCGGCCATCGTGCGCGCGACGTTCTGGTAATCGTCGAGGATGGCGATGCGGGTCATCCGGGCGTCCTGCTTCCGATCTTGCCGTCGGAGGCAGAATAGGGAGCCCGTGCCGTGTCGGGAAGCCGCGCGCGGCGGCGCGGCCGGCGGACCCGCACCGCCGGCCGCACCGGGCGCGCGTTCGCCAGCCTAGATGCCGAGCTTCGCGCGCGTCGCGGCGTCGTACTGGCCGTTCGCCGGCAGCCCGTTCGCGGATTGGTAGCGCCGGAGCGCGGCGCGCGTGTCGGGGCCCATGATCCCGTCCACCTTGATCGCCGCGCCATTGCGGTTGAGCGCCTGCTGCAGCTCCAGCACGGCCCGGCTCGGCGCAGGGGGCCGTGCCTTGAACTGCTGCGCCGGGGTTCCCGCGGCCGGGTTGACCTTGGGCGGCGACGGCTGGCTCGCCTGGTCCGATCGGTACTGCGGTGCCGGCTGGTAGGCCTGCGGCTGCTCCGCCCGGGCGGCAAGCGGCGCGGCGCCGAACGCCACGAACAAGACGCCCGCGGCGACGCCGGAGACTTGCGAGAGTGTCGTCATGGAACGCTCCACGTTGTGATTGCGTGAAGCGGCAGGAATACGCCAAGCGTCCGGGACAATACAAGTAAAAAGCGATATGAGTATTGTTGTATTCTCTTCCAAGTCTTTCCGTCGGCGAATACTATTCTATGTATCTCAGGATTAAGCGGTCTTCACCAAGAAGGGGCTTGAAATCGCTCAAAAATATTCGTGCAGCCGCCCGCTTCGCGCCCAGGCGAGGCCGGGCGCGCCGACGGCGCGATGCGGCGGGGCTCAGATGCCGAGCTTGGCGCGCGTCGCAGCGTCGTTCTCGCCGGTCGACATCAGCCCGTTCGCCGACTGGTACTTCTTGAGCGCCGCCTTGGTCCTGGCGCCCAACAACCCGTCGACCTTGAGCTTCGCGCCGGCCTTGCTGTTGAGCGCGGACTGCAGCGCCTTGACCTGCGCGCTCGGCATGGCCTTCTGCATCATCGGCTTTTGCGCCATCGGCTGCGCCGCCGGAGCGGACATCCGGGTTTGCGCGTCGGCGGGCGTGGCCGGAATGCCGGACACGCCGACGAGCGCCGCGACGGCCACGAGGCCGGCGACAACGGGTAGCGATTTCATGGGATTCCTCATGTCGGGAAGTGTTGCCAACGGGATGCAGGGTAGGCCCAGGCGAGCGCGGCGCACAAGGGCCGCCCGGACGGGGCGGTGCAAAACCGCTCGACAACCGACCCGACGCGGATGAGGATACGCGCACGTCGCCAAGAACTCCGCGTGGAGGC